>NZ_JACJON010000033.1 GCF_014695585.1 Microcoleus sp. FACHB-831
GCTGAAGAGTTTCAGCGTCTTCCGTAATGTTAATTTTTACTACACCTGACATGGACAGATTTCAAGATAACACTTCCTCAACTATGTGTATCACATTTAAAGTGAAATGGTATGACTTCCATGCGCGATCGCGTGCAGGGAGTTGTGCAAGGGCGCGTTCTTGAAAAAGTAGCCACTTTTGAGGATATCGCCTTATTTGAAACTCCCTCACTATTAAACCTTGTACAACTTGCTGAAAAAGGTGTAGAGCGGCTAAAAGAACTAGCCGTGAGAATTGGTATCGCCCTAAGTGGCATTTTTGTCTTCCTTCCCGCTCTAGCTCTATCTGCCTCAATAGCTTGGTGGGTGCCCTTGGTCATGTTTATCACCGCTGCACCATCAATTTATGTACAAATAAACTACAACAACCGTAGTTGGAGCATTGAAACCAGCCAAGCTAGCAGCGTCCGCGAAATGAACTTGTACGCCAGAGTATTAACAAGTGAAGACTACGCAAAAGAGTTGCGATTGTTCGGTCTACAAGGTCTTTGGTTGGAACGCTGGCAAAGCTTATTTTGGCAGATTTTTAGCGAGATGCAGCAGGTACGCCGTCGGGGGACATGGGTGGTATTTGCGTGGTCTTTACTTAGTGGGTTGGGAGCCGCCTTGCCCTATATTTACGTGGTAATGGGTGCTTTGCGCGGCAGTTATACTTTGGGCGATTTAGCACTTTATGCAGGTCTAATTATTCAAGTGCGTCAGAGCTTGTTTATACTCATTGGCAATTCTGCCGATCTATATGAACTTGCTCTCTCTGTTAGGCCGATTTTCCAACTGTTAGAACTGGAACCGCAGTTGCGGTTAATGTTGCTTTCTGGAAGAAGAACAGGTGGCAATGTAGCCCCAATTGGGATAGAAATTGATAATTTATCATTTTACTATCCTGGTAGCGATCGCCTCACCCTTGACAACATTAACCTAACCATTCAGCCTGGTGAAATGGTGGCGCTTGTAGGTGAAAATGGCGCTGGAAAAACCACTTTAGCTAAATTACTCTGTCGGTTATACGACCCTAACAGCGGCTCGATTGAATGGAATGGTAGAGATATGCGATCGCTAGATCTCGATCGTCTGCGATCGCGCATTGCTGTTGTAATGCAAGATTACGCTCGATTCCCTGCTACTGTCCGAGAGAATGTTGGCTTTGGTTACTTATCTGATTTGCACGATAATGACACTATTATGCGTGCCATCTCGCGAGCCGGAATTGCATCTAAAATCGAAAGTTTACCGCAAGGTTTAGAAACTCCTTTGGGCAAACAACTAGAGGGTGGAGTTGATTTATCCGGCGGCCAGTGGCAAAGAATAGCGATCGCCCGTTCTTTAATGCGACTAAGCCACGCTGAACTATTAGTTTTTGACGAGCCTACTGCGTCACTCGACCCCAAAACCGAACAGGAAATTTACAATATTTTTCGCACAATTGCTAGAGGCAGAATGACTGTTGTAGTAAGTCATAGATTAGCATTGGCAAAAATAGCAGACCGAGTTGTTGTGATGGAAAACGGCAAGCTCGTCGAGACAGGTACGCACGACGAGCTGATGAAGTTAGGCGATCGCTATTATTCGATGTTCACTCGGCAAGCTAGCAGCTATCTTTGACAAAGTTGACGCTCAAACTTCTGGCCATAAGCGTTCTAGTTGAGAGCGCCAAGCGCCAAGTACTGCTTCTTTTCCTTGCAGACCTTGCGTCATATCGCCCATCATCCCTTCTTCGTAAAATCTATCTAAGGTTTGAAGTGTTGCTTCCAGGGATTGCCCTTGCTGTTTAGCGGCTTGGATAATTTGAAGCATACGATTTTCAACCAACTGGTTAAAGCTGGCAGAAAGACCAGTCTGATGTAGAGAAACAAGGCGGGCGATCGCTCCTGCTAAATCTTCGGCAATAAGACTTTCTAAGCTGTGGTGAAACACGCCCCAAAGTACATCTTGATGTAAAGCATAGCGTGCCTCTTGAGTACCATCAAAATTAGCTTCGAGTAACTGTTCGATAAATGGTTGAGCGTCGCGAGATGCTGCAATTGGTACGAGGACTCGCATCCACGATTGGTCATCGGAGAGAAGCACTAACAGTCGCATATTAGGAGCTTCCACTTGCCACAATCCTGGGGAGGGCGTTTGAACGGTTGCGCCAAATAGTTCTTTAAGGGTTTTGGTAATTTCTTCGGGTGTCATAGTTGTTTTTTAGTTTCAGGTTCCAGCCTATCGCTTCGAGGAAGAAAGTTAGCGTTTATACCCAATTCCTTTTAACAAATTAGCGTCAGCGATCGCTCTCCTCAAAGAGGTAAGAAATTACAATTTTTAGCTCTCCAACTATTACATCCCCTAATGGTCGAATTACCATCCTGAAATATTAGCCACAATAGCAACAAAAAAAACCGCTACGTTTTTACCGTAGCGGGGGAGAAGGTGACTAAATCCTAATTAAGAAGCCTTTCTACCATTTAGCCGAGCCACTCTAGGACAGCTTCTTCTTTACTATTGGTATTCCGTGAAGGGGTTTCGCGCTCGAACTTCATGTGGATAGAACGAGTTTGTTCGCCATCAGCTGCCACTGCCATGATGGGATAGTCAATCAAACCATCCTGGAATGACATCTGGAACCGGAAAGTACCATCTGGATTTAGCTTAATTGGACGACCACCAATCGTAACGGTAGCATCAGGCTCGGTAGCGCCGTAGACAATTAGTTCAGCGTCAGCAACTAACCAGAATTGGCGAGGACGCATGGGTATTCCGGAAGCAGAGAAGCCGGCACCCGACATCCCCACACCTGACATATTCAGACCAGATGCCGTGGGAACCGCCCACATACCAACGCCAGACGGGAAGATGTATGAGCTTATGGCTTGTTCGGCTATGGACAATTGCTGAACGGAGCCTGCTACGTGCTGCATAGAACCGAACACAGAACCCGCAACCCTTTGTGATTCTGCGGTTTGGGCCATGCCGAAGATCTGATCGTAGATGGGGTTGCCCGCAGCGTAGCTAGGAGCAGCGGCGAATTTTTTGGTAGGCGGAACCAATTCGTAGAAGGTTTTGCCGCGCAGATCTTCTTCAAAATTGACAGTGATGAAAACGTCTTCGATCCAGTCAGAGGGATAGACTGGGGGAACGTGGACGGGAGCGGAACGAGCTAAGACTAAAAAGCGACCGTCGGCGCAGCGGTAGCCGATATCTACAACATAGTCGCGATCGCTCACTGGCATGGGTAAATACCATTCCCGCGCTAGCTCATCGCAGGGATATTCCTGAATGCTGTGAGGGCTTTGGTATTCCAGGCTAATGTCGGTGACATCATACAACCGCAGGGCAAGTTGCTGCCCGCCTTGACGGCGCAAGTCTTCTTTATGGTCGTTGGAGATATCCCAGTAAGTGTAAGACCACTGGGGATCGCGAGGTAATAGAACAACCCGGCTGTCACCGTAGCCACCGGGTAAATCCCCTAAACCCTCGTCTACTGATGCGAGAGAACCACCTGTACGATCTTCTTGACCAAGTTCAAATTTTGCTGCTTCCACTTCTTCTTGCGCCTCCACTGTACGAGATTGTATTGGAGAAAACTTAGTGCTTTGGGCTTTTTGAATTTCAGCCAGTAACTGCGACTTACGCATCCGGCTATAACGCGAGATGGCATACTCACTGGCAACCTTCCGTAGTTGCCGCAATGTCATCTCTTCTAAGGGTGGGCGTTCTTTTGCCATAGGTCTTGTCTCCGATAGTTTGGATGGCAGGTAGGTGACTCCTGAATTGATAACCTCACATTCGCAATTCAATACGTCTTAATCATTAACTCCGCTATTGCACCTGCTTGACGGCATAAGGCTTTGCCTCGTGCAGAGGTCTAGTTAGCCCACATTTACGCCACCTGTCTCAGTCTTTGTTTCTCCTGCTGACTGTCTGACGTTCGGTGTGTTGACCTTTGGTGCTACACGCGATCCCCTAGAAATGCCTGTATAACAGATTTTTTTTGGGATCGTGGAAGCGCCTCGTTAATAATATGTAACAGAATAGCTAAGGCAACGGTCAAGGGGGTCTAGAGGTCGATTATAGGTATATCTACGAATTTACAAGCAACCTGGGGATCGTTATGTCAGGATTTCATGACATTTGTGCCAAGCTGGGATCAACTGCCTGATGGCCGTTAGCAGTTTTGATCCCAGTTCAAGTGACAATATTAAAAATTGCTGACAACTAATAGGGCTACAAGCAACTCAAAATATAAGAACCCATAGGGGAATCATAATCAACAGCAGCAGAGTGGTGAGGATAATACTGCTGGCGACTAACTCGCGGTCGAGGTCATACTCTTCAGCTAAAATGAGGCCCAAAAGTGCAGAAGGCATACCGGACATCAAAACAACTGCTAGACGGGGTTCGCCGGACAAACCTAGAAGGGTCATCACGATTCCCACAAAAGCGGGCATGACGACAACTTTCAAAATGGAGGGGAATAGAGCGAGCTTAAAACTCTTCCATCCTTTGAGCTGGGCAAGCCGCATTCCTATTAGGAGAAAAGCGCTGGCAATGACAATGGCTAAAGAGCCTTGAATGCCCGATTCAATTGTTTCGGGAAGTGGAACATTTCGAGTTAGAAAACCTATGGCAAAAACCCACAAGGTAGGAACGCTCAATACATCTTTAACTTGAACCCACCAGTGATTTTTTTGCAAAGGGCGACCAAAATAACTGGCAATTAAAACTCCCACACCGTTAGGAGCAATTAAGTTATGGGTGATGCTGAAGAATACGACCCAGCTCATAGAGGAATCGCTAATTAGAGAGGGGGCGATCGCTAACCCCACAAAACCAGTATTTCCCAACATTGCCGCCAGCATAAAACTGCCGATGAAAGAGCGGGAAAGAACATCAGTTGGCTGATTTGACTTGCTCTTTGCAAAGTATTTCCATACCTGCAAACTCAACCACGCTACGATGAAACCTAATCCTAAAGCTCCAACAGTGACTATAGGTGCTACGCCAGAATTCTTGGAAAAGTCTGTGCTGCGAGCCAAACCAAGAACTTGCAATGGAACTCCGACCCAGTAGAGTCCTCGACCCAACAGGCGCGGGAAATTTTCCGGCATAAACCGAAAAAGTAATAGCCCCAAACCTGTCCACAAGATTAGGGGTGCATAGGCATGAAGCAGGGTTTCATTCATATTAAAAAGCCTAAAGGCTAGAGAGAGGCTGATGCTCGGTGTGAATAGCCAAAAAAAAGGATTGTTCGACTAGGGAGCGATCGCGAACAATACATAGTGGGCTACCACCTACTTAAAGACTTGCGTCCCAAGTCTAAAGTTTACACGGTGAAAAATAACAAAAGTTTGCACTATAGGACTATAGACAAAGTAAAGATTATACCTATGAACTATAGCGGTTCTTAGTTGCATTGAATACAGGCTTTAATCTCCCTACCCCCTTTTATACCAAGGGAGGATAAAAACCTGTTTCGGCGAACAAAATTTATGGCGATCGCATCTCCAAACATCTCATTTTCCGTAAAAGGGAGATGCAATAGAAATAACAGGGTTTATTTCCCAGAGAGTATAGGTAGAAATTAGTTTAGACTGCATTTAATCAGAACCAGCTACATATACTTATTTTAGACTCAGATCCAAAGTATAAATAGGGTGACATTTTGCTGGCGCGAAATGCACCAGCAAAGTCGTTCCAATTTAGGACTATAGCTATTTCAACACAGCCATATCGCGTATGCGCCACTGACCATCTTTGCGTACCAAATCGTAGCGAACCCGCAGATTGTCGTCGTAAGAAGAAGACTTATTCAGCTTACCTTCTTGATAAAACTCTGCGGCCTCATTAACCACAGCTTCAACTTTGGCTTGTTCTGGGTTTGACTTACTAGGGTCTACAGATTTAATTTCAACGCTGTGCTTGTATTGCCAGTAACCGTTGTTTTTCTTATCGGCTTGAGCTTTTCGCTGCCAACGAGACAGAGCTGGTTGAGCCAAAATTTGCTCTAGTTTATCAACAGCATGGTCTGGACCCAGAGCTTGTGCTTTAGTACTTAGCCAAGTTTCAATTAGTTGCTCAGAAGATTCTGTAGTAAGGGGGCCAGTAATTACCTCTGGTTGACTTTCAGGTGAGGGAATTGTTATGGGAGGGCGATCCAACTGGATGAGCAGTTGGTTTCCTTGCAACTGGGGGCCAGACAAACCCTTAAGAGTTTTTTGTATCCAACCGAAAGCAGCGATCGCCAAAAATCCAACGATTGCCACACCCAAAATACCCGCAACGATAGCCAAAATCAGCCGTCGAGATTTTGGATCCCCGAAGTTAGGCGAATTACGCTGCGTGCGGCTGGCTGGCAGACGGGGAAGACCTTCAGATGTAGCAGACGATGCCGATGATGGTACAGAATTGCGATCGCGCAAACTGCCAGTTGGAATTCCCTGTGCCCGTTCTTTCAAAGTAGGTTGTCGCTGTTGCCGCTTTGAAGAGGAATCATTAGACAAGCCTGTAGATTTGGCATCGCTTGCAGGTTGATTACTTGTGGAAATTCGCTCAGCTGGGGCTAGAGTCTGCACCGGGGCTGTCGGTGCTAAATCCCTCGGCGGCGCCAAAGTCGCTGTCGATATCCCTTGCGTTCGGGGAGCAAGGGTCTCACTACGAGCCACCTGCTGTAAACGTTGGGTTTGGTTTCGTTGGCCGATGTCAGTATTACCCGATGGCTGTGTAAGAGCATCTGCTTGGGTCATTTGACGAACCGCAGAAACTGGCAAACCAGATGAACGAGGTGCCGCATTGTCAGTTTTGCGGGGAGCAGCCGGGGAACTGGGCATCCGTGCCTGTAGAGGCTCGCGATTTGCAGCAGCCCAATCTGCCGAGTCAGTTGATGACTCTGACATATTTTCTAGATAAGCCTGTACTTGGTCATCCGCAAAGTAGTCCTTTAACGAAGCCCGCTGTTTGGCGAGGTCTCGGAAGTGGGGAAACACTTCTGCTTGCAACCAACGTTCCCCATATAGACACAAGCCAGGTAACAAATCGGGGGCGCCCTGAGAATGTTCGCGAATGAAGGCCAGGGGTTCATACTCTTGACTCAGTTCTAGGGCGCGGCTAGCTTCTTCGGTCTGACCCAGTAGCAGGGCACACACCGCCTGTTCTAGATGTACATCCTGCCGCCTACCTAAGCGCGTCAGCATTTGCTTGGCGTCACGAATCAACGCGGGCTGTCTTTGGGCAAAGCCTCGCGCCAATAAAGCATAGACTGCCAAGTAGGTGGCAACAGCAGAGGGACGCTTGCTCTCTGCTTCAAATAGAACCTGTTGCTCGCTGGAGGTTAGATATCCACGCAGTTGCTGGATAAAGCGGAGAAAGTCATCAATGGTCAAGCCCGATTCGTCATTGCCAGTGCCGTCAATGCCGCCACGTTCTTGCAACATATCTTGCAGCAACTGCAAGCCAGAGCGTCGTTCGTTGACGTTATTTTCGGGCAATGCCAGTAACTCTAGGATGCGATAGGGCCGCAATTTGTAGAGATCCGCTTGAATTTCACCGCGCAGAGCAGCAAACAAACCCTCGCGTAAAAGTAATTCTTGACCAGTTTCTAGAGAAATGGCGGCATTTTCATATTGGCCTTGCTGCCATTGCTCTCGCCCTAGTTCCAGGCAAGCAATGGCAACTGTTAAGACAATATCGGGTCTAACGAGATGGGGATCGCCCAAACGTCCTTTATCTAGAGTGACGCTAGCGCTACCGCTGCTGAGATAAGGACGGCTTTGTTTAAGTAGTAATTCGTATTCTCCCAGCTCGTGCAGAATCAGCAACGCCCCAACAAATTGATCTGGCTGGATGTCTAGAGTAGGAGTATAAGGGTCGGCGTCGGCTTCTCCCGGTACTTCTGCTCCACCATTGCGGGACTCTACTTGCTGGTCTGACGGTTGTCCCGAGGCAAATGAGCGATCGCCGTTATTGGTGGACAGAAAAGTGGCATCGTAGGCGGCACGCTGTTCCGGGTCGGAGAGAACTGCGTAGGCTTCGTCTAGCAGTTGTTTTCGGGCTGCGATCGCGAGTTCGGAATACTCGCGTCTAGGAAGTTGCAAGGCGCGATCGCGGTAAGCTTGCTGCAACTGTTCAGCCGTAGCCTGAATCGGCAGGCCTAGAATTCTGTAGTAATCGAGCGGAATTCGCACGGTGTACTTCCCCTGCACGCGAGTAACTAAATCAATCTATCTGAGCGACTATAAACTATAGAATAGTGCGATAATTATAGCCCCTAGCTTCTATAGTAGAAGCGGATCTTCATAGATATAAAAACCGCGCTTCAACCTTCGAGTTAATTTTTCCCCTAAAATCAATGGTTCAGGAACGCAATGCACCCATATTTCACACCGAGCAAGTCCATATCACCAAAGAAGAAGGATTGATCCTCTACGAGGATATGGTGTTGGGGCGCTTTTTTGAAGACAAGTGCGCCGAAATGTACTATCGGGGCAAAATGTTTGGTTTTGTCCACCTTTACAACGGACAAGAGGCTGTGTCAACTGGTGTCATCAAGGCCATGCGTCAAGATGAAGATTATGTTGCCAGCACTTACCGCGACCACGTACACGCTCTGAGCGCTGGTGTCCCAGCCCGCGAGGTGATGGCTGAGTTATTCGGCAAAGCCACTGGTTGCAGTAAAGGACGGGGTGGCTCGATGCATATGTTCTCCGCAGAACATCGCTTGCTCGGAGGCTACGCTTTTGTTGCTGAAGGCATTCCTGTTGCTACTGGCGCTGCTTTCGCTAGCAAGTATCGCCGCGAGGCTTTGGGAGATGCAAGTTCAGATCTTGTAACAGCTTGCTTTTTTGGAGACGGTGCTGCCAATAACGGCCAGTTTTTTGAATGTTTGAATATGGCGGCGCTGTGGAAACTACCAATCCTCTATGTTGTGGAAAACAACAAGTGGGCAATTGGTATGGCTCACGAACGCGCCACCTCTGTGCCGGAGATTTACAAGAAAGCCGAAGCGTTTGGTATGGCTGGTGTTGAAGTAGATGGTATGGATGTGTTGGCGGTACGTGCTGTCGCCCAAGAAGCTGTAGCTCGTGCCCGTGCTGGTGAAGGGCCAACTTTAATTGAAGCCTTAACCTACCGCTTCCGGGGTCACTCTCTAGCGGACCCCGACGAACTTCGCTCGAAAACTGAGAAGGAATACTGGTTTGCCCGCGATCCGATTAAGAGGTTGGCGGCTTATCTTACGGAACACAACTTGGCTTCTCAGGAGGAACTTAAAGACCTTGAGCATAAAATCCAAGGTGTTGTAGATGAAGCTGTCAAGTTTGCTGAAAGCAGCCCCGAACCAGACCCAAGCGAACTGTACCGCTTTATTTACGCCGAGGATGAATAATACCTCTCAGGATAGATGGTAAATACTCAAGTTTAGCCACATCATCAATTAAAGTCGTAATACCCGATCTGCTGGCTTCCCCAGACTACTTGCAGGAATTAATTATTCCCAAGGTAGTAGAAGGTTGTCAGCAGTATTTTTTTGGCGATCGCGGTTGGGGTGGTATATTTCGCCTTATATAGCGAAACTGGAAATTAAAGATTAGTGCAGAGAATAGCCAGTCACCTTCAAGGAAAGGGATAAGGCTGTTTTAACCTTTAATCAGTCATAAGCCACTACGAAACACTACAAAATTAGCGTTTAACAGAAAAATTCCCATTACTCTAAATTTTTTTATATAGCGGTTATTACTCGGATTCATATGTTTGTATCGCACCGAGTTGGAAAATGGCTAGAAAAACCTAATTAAGCTAAGGCTATTAGAAATAGTTAACCATAATTTTTGAATATACAGTGCAAAAACATATAACAGGGTTAAAAGTCGCTTGGTAAATTTTACAGATAGCTTGGTTATTTCGCACAAATAATATTAATAGTTTTATAGTTCAATTAATTGCTTCCGCGATGCTTTTTGTTAAAAGAAAGGCGAGCGATCGCATTTCTTTTTAGTTTTATATAAATTCACCCACCTGGGCGATGGCAATTTTTATTAACTTGATTAATATAGCTATAGTTTAAAAATTCTTTTTTTCTATTGCTATTCATAAGAAAAAACTCAAAAATATTTTGTGTTGTAGGGAACTGCTAGAAACTTTAAAATGTCATTTTTTTTGCAAACTCAAAAAAAGACAAAAAAATTAAAATGAATAAGCGTGGTTACCTAATAACTGGCATACTGGCACTTAGCACCTTAGTAGGGTTAGCGAATCGACCAGCAAATGGAATCGAAGATGGTAAAACATTTCCACCTACGCAGACAACTTTAAAGGTTGTCAATAAGGCAAAAACTCAAAAACCAGTTACAAAAACTGCCACCATTAGAGTTGAAGGGGAAAAAAGCAATATTACCCTGAGACTTTACGAGCAAAGCAGCCTTCAATTCAGTACTTACTACCCAGCAAACTATTTTGTTTCAGAAACTAGCAGTTCTGGCGAAGGGACAGGAGTTAGATTTATTGTAAATGCGGGTGGGATTAAGAATGATAAAGCATACGTTCACTTTGCCTTTATGAACGGAATGAAAAATATAGGTCAAGTGAAAACTTTTGTAAATGGCAAGCGTGGTTTAATTGCTTCAAATGGGTGGCGAGTTGTTAGCCGGACTCAAAGAGTCCCTTATCGATGGGCAAAAGAAAAAATTAGTTTCCAACAGCGCAAAGGTAACGAGATAATTCAGGGTAACGTGTACTTGGGTGAATACAAAGGAAAGGCTTTCTATGTAATTAGCCATTATCCTGGAGAGTACGGAGATGGGTTTGGACCAAGAGAAGCCCTGATTTTAGAAAACTTGGATTTTGCGCGTTAATTAGTAAAAGTAGGAGTTTTTGCTGGCACGATCGCGACCTTAAGATAAGCATTCATAGGAAGAGCTATCTTTAGTTAGTGATTGAGTTATTAAAAACATAAGCACTTTTCAAATTTTTGGAACTGGTACGGCGATCGCTCTCGAATTTTCTTAACATAGGAGAGCGATCGCTGCAATTATATCAACTACAAAAGGGGGAATATATGGAATGCGATCGCTCTCCCACTTTCCCCATACTCCCCGCAACAAAAATTATCGAATTTTTAGATAACTGTAAAACTCTAGGTATAACTTCTTCACTGCGTCAATTTCGCGAATGGGTGAGAAATCAGTAAAATAAAAATTTGTACCCTATTGGCAATTGACTCACTATGACCGCCATATCATCTACTCCCTTCTCCCCCGAAGAAATTGCCGCAGAAGGTATTAAGCCCGAAGAATACCAAGAAATCGTCCAACGTCTAGGACGCCATCCCAATAAAGCTGAACTGGGAATGTTCGGTGTAATGTGGTCAGAACACTGCTGCTACAAAAACTCCCGACCACTACTAAAACAATTTCCCACAGAAGGCGATCGCATCCTTGTAGGCCCCGGAGAAAACGCCGGAGTTGTAGACTTAGGCGACGGACTGCAACTAGCATTTAAAATAGAATCCCACAATCACCCCTCTGCCGTCGAACCATTCCAAGGAGCCGCAACCGGAGTTGGTGGCATTCTGCGCGATATCTTTACCATGGGTGCGCGTCCCATTGCTCTATTAAACTCCCTCCGTTTCGGTTCTCTCGAAGATCCCAAAACACGAAGATTATTTAACGGTGTAGTATCGGGCATCAGCCATTATGGTAATTGCGTTGGAGTCCCCACAGTAGGCGGTGAAGTTTACTTTGACTCCGCATATTCTGGCAATCCTCTAGTAAATGTTATGGCACTAGGATTGATGGAAACATCAGAAATTGTCAAATCTGGTGCAATAGGAATCGGCAATCCAGTGCTTTATGTTGGTTCTACGACTGGACGCGATGGTATGGGCGGCGCTAGTTTTGCTAGTGCTGAACTAAGCGATGAATCAGTTGACAACCGTCCCGCCGTCCAAGTGGGCGACCCCTTCCTAGAAAAATCGTTAATTGAAGCTTGTCTAGAAGCATTTAAAACTGGTGCTGTTGTCGCCGCGCAAGATATGGGTGCTGCTGGTATTACTTGTTCGACATCAGAAATGGCAGCTAAAGGCGGTGTTGGAATTGAACTTGATTTAGACTTAATTCCAGTACGAGAAAGTGGGATGGTTCCTTACGAATACCTGCTTTCTGAATCTCAAGAACGTATGTTGTTTGTTGCCTATAAGGGGCGAGAGCAAGAATTAATGGATATTTTTCATAAGTGGGGACTTCATGCAGTAGTCGCAGGAAAGGTTATTGAGGAACCGATAGTGCGAATTCTGTTCCAAGGTGGAATAGCCGCTGAAATTCCTGCTACAGCCCTCGCGGATAATACGCCTATTTATCACCGAGAATTGCTGGCTGAACCCCCAGAATACGCGCGTAAAGCCTGGGAATGGACAGCAGACTCGCTTCCTTCGTGTACCCCAGCGGGAATTGAAATTCAAGGAGGCTTGAAAACCTGGAATGATATTCTGCTAACTCTGCTAGATACTCCGACCATTGCTTCTAAACGCTGGGTTTATCGGCAATATGACCATCAGGTGCAAAACAATACTGCGGTTTTACCTGGTGGTGCTGATGCTGCGGTTGTGAGATTACGTCCAGTTGCAGAAGCCTCCAATCTAAAATCCCCTTCACAGAACTTGCCTGGGAAGGAGCAAAATCCAAAATCGGCAGTTGCTGCTACGGTAGATTGCAACTCTCGATATGTCTATTTAGATCCTTATGAGGGAGCCAAGGCAGTAGTAGCAGAAGCGGCTCGGAATCTAAGCTGTGTGGGGGCTGAACCTCTGGCAGTTACGGATAACTTGAATTTTCCTAGCCCCGAAAAGCCGATAGGCTACTGGCAACTGGCTGAAGCTTGTCGCGGCATTGCTGAAGCTTGTCGGGAGCTATCAACGCCTGTGACTGGTGGGAATGTCTCTCTCTACAACGAAACTTTGGATAGTGAAGGTAAGCCCCAACCTATTTACCCGACTCCAGTTGTGGGGATGGTGGGTTTGATTCCGGACATCACGAAAATATGCGGTCAATCTTGGCAAGCTGAGGGAGATTTAATCTATCTTTTGGGCAGAGGTTTGGATGAAACCAATGGGGTAACGTTAGGGGCATCGGAGTACCTGGCAACAATTCACGGCGCGATCGCGGGTAAACCCCCATTAGTCGATTTTGATTTAGAGCGTCGCGTACAAGCTGCTTGCCGTGAGGGAATTCGTCAAGGCTGGGTTCGCTCGGCTCACGACTGCGCTGAAGGAGGAATTGCGATCGCTCTCTCGGAATCCTGCATCACTAGCCAACTCGGTGCTGAAATTACCTTAGCTATTACCGAGCAACACTCTCGCCGCTGGGATGAAGTCTTATTTGCCGAGGGGGGCGCCCGAATTATAGTTTCTGTCTCGCCCGAAAACCAAGCTACTTGGGAATCTTATTTACAGGAGCGCCTCCAGGATAACTGGCAAAAAATTGGCCTGGTAGGAAAACCCAACCAAAAGTTAAGGGTTTTTACGGGTGAAACCCACCCCTTAATCGACGTTACGATCGAAGATGTGAGCGATCGCTGGAACCACGCCATCCAACGACGCCTATAGCTATCAGTCTGTGGGAGAGCTTCCGGCTTCCAATAGCCGCTTTTTCTTCATAAGGGGGCTTTCCTGACTGGTATTGTGATTAAACCCCTTCCTCTTAAGTTTTAACTTTCAGCATCCATCTTTCGATTGATATTTAAGCAAACGTCTAAAAAGGATGTGCAGGTTTAAGATTTTTATGTAGGATTATTAAGAAAGAGTTAACGTAAGTTAACTCTCTCCTCACTCTTTGATTTGACAACCATCCCCAGACTCACTATCCCAACTAGGAGCCACGCCGGAGCATGATTCCCAACAATTCCTTAACCTCTGAAGACCGCGATGGGCATCCAGATAAGCCAGAGGAAGCCTGCGGTGTATTTGGCATCTACGCACCAGAGGAAGATGTAGCTAAACTGACCTATTTTGGCTTATACGCCCTACAACACCGGGGTCAGGAATCTGCCGGAATTGCCACCTTTGAGGGAGAAAAGGTGCATCTGCACAAAGATATGGGGTTGGTGTCCCAGGTTTTTAGCGAAGCAAAATTGAGCCAGCTACCTGGAGATATGGCGGTTGGCCATACCCGCTATTCGACCACTGGATCGAGCCGCGTCGTTAACGCCCAGCCAGCTGTTGTAGAAACTCGTTTGGGCAAGCTAGCACTGGCACACAATGGCAACTTAATTAATACAGCCCCCCTGCGCGAAGAGTTGCTCAACCGCAACTGCAACCTAATTACAACGACAGATTCAGAAGCGATCGCGTTGATGGTAGGAGAAGAAGTTAACGCAGGCAAAGACTGGTTAGAAGGAGCCATTAACGCATTTCAGCAATGCAAAGGAGCCTTTAGTTTAGTCATCGGTACTCCAGCAGGGCTTATGGGCGTGCGCGATCCCAACGGCATCCGCCCCCTGGTAATTGGCACGCTGGAAAGAGACGAAGACAACCGTCCTACACGCTATGTACTTGCATCAGAGACTTGCGCTTTAGACATTATTGGTGCAGATTACCTGCGCGATGTCCAGCCCGGAGAATTAGTTTGGATCACCGAAAGCGGAATGACCTCTCAGTTCTGGGCAGAACAACCAAAGCGCAAGCTTTGCATATTCGAGATGATTTACTTTGCCCGCCCTGATAGCGTAATGCATGACGAAAGTTTGTATACCTACAGAATGCGGCTGGGACGCCAACTAGCTAGCGAAAGTCTAGTTGAAGCCGACATCGTTATCGGCGTGCCTGATTCTGGCATTCCGGCTGCTATCGGTTTTTCCCAAGCATCTGGCATCACCTACGCCGAAGGTCTGATAAAAAATCGCTACGTCGGTCGTACCTTCATCCAGCCTACGCAGAAAATGCGCGAAGCTGGCATCCGTATGAAGCTCAACCCCCTTAAAGATGTCCTGGCTGGGAAGCGAGTAATAATTGTTGATGACTCCATTGTGCGGGGAACCACAAGCCGCAAACTTGTTAAAGCCTTGCGCGATGCTGGTGCGACGGAAGTTCACATGAGAGTTTCCTCTCCCCCTGTGACTCACCCCTGCTTTTACGGCATTGACACGGATAGCCAAGACCAACTCATTGCCGCTACTAAGTCGGTTGCCGAAATTGCCCAGCAGATTGGTGTTGATTCGCTAGCTTATCTCAGTTGGGCAGGAATGCTCAAAGCTACAGGCGAAGATCCTAATAGTTTCTGTTCGGCTTGTTTTACTGGCGACTACCCCATTTCTGTGCCGGAGCCAGTTAAACGCTCTAAGCTCATGTTGGAAAAGGCCGTCACAGTATAAAAATAAAAAGAAGGGAATGCTTTTAAAGCATTCCCTTCTTTTTATTACCCGTTAGCCTTGTGTATGTGTCGGCCCCAGGTATTTAGTCAAGTAAGGGGAAAAAACCTCATAAATCAGCGTCAACGGCTTTCCATGATGCCAAAACAGATAGTGGCGTCCCCAAAATGGCCCATTTTCGCCAAACGCTGCCTCTAAAGCAGTAGAGTTACCGTAGTAAATCCCTTGAACATCTCGATACAACTCAGTCCGCAGATGAGCAAGACTTGCCCAAATTGGCAAAGAGCGATTTTGTAAATATTCATCTACGTGGCTGGCTTCCCACCAAGACGTAGCATAAGCCAACCGCTGGCCCGACGGTGTACGCAGCCAGACTTGACGGCGCAGACGCGGCCCTGGCACAAAGTTTATCTGGTCGGGGGCGCGATCGCCATCCATGCCAACAAGCGACATATCAATTACATCCACTTCCGTAGGTTCGCCAGTCAGCAACTGTAGGTGACGTGTCGGCGAACCATCGCCCAGCAGTAATATCTGCCAAGCTGGTGCTAGCTGGCTGTGAGGCAATCCTTGCTGCACTGCTGCTTCCTTACCCTGCCAAATCGGGTTTAGAGGATACCATGCTGTTGGCAGGGCGACGCTGTTTGCGGGTCTCAGAGTTGAAGCCAAATTTCTTTACAAATCTTCATCAGTTCTATGAAAACATAAAATTTTACATGGTGGGAACATACCCCAGAAAAAAATATGAGTGCCGAGTAACTTTTCAATTGCTACTCAGCACTCATTAGTAAAATATGCGGATGGCGAGACTCGAACTCGCAAGGCAAAGCCACACGCACCTCAAGCGTGCGCGTATACCAATTCCGCCACATCCGCTTATGAACTACAAAAACGAAATAATGAAAAATGAACTAATCAATTTCATCATCGCTCATATATATTAGCACCATTAGCGCGATCTGAAATATTTTTCAGCGGATCTCCGAAGGGTCTATTCTACTGAATAGGGAATCAAAAAGCACCGAAGATGCGGTTTTCAAAAATTTTAATTGCCAATCGCGGAGAAATTGCCCTGCGGATTCTCCGTACCTGCGAAGAAATGGGTATTGCCACAGTTGCCGTTCATTCTACGATTGACAAGCACGCCCTCCACGTCCAGCTGGCCGACGAAGCTGTTTGCATTGGAGAACCCCCCAGCGGAAAAAGTTATCTAAACATTCCAAATATTATTGCTGCGGCTCTGACGCGCAATGCAGGGGCAATTCATCCCGGGTATGGGTTTTTAGCAGAAAATGCGCGTTTTGCAGAGATATGCGCCGATCACCAGATTTCTTTCATAGGCCCTCAGCCGGAGGCAATTCGGGCAATGGGAGATAAATCAACTGCTAAAGAAACCATGCAACGGGCTGGAGTGCCCACAATACCGGGAAGTGATGGGCTGGTGGAGTCAGACAAAGAAGCCATAGCGATCGCCCGTAAAATTGGCTATCCCGTAATGATCAAAGCAACGGCTGGCGGTGGCGGACGAGGAATGCGTTTAGTGCGCGAAGAAAGCGACCTGAGCAAACTCTTCCAAGCCGCACAGGGAGAAGCCGAAGCAGCTTTCGGCAATGCTGGCGTCTATCTAGAAAAATTTATCGACCGTCCGCGGCACATCGAATTTCAAATACTGGCTGATAGCTACGGCAATGTCATCCACTTAGGCGAACGAGATTGCTCCATCCAACGACGGCATCAAAAGTTACTAGAAGAAGCACCAAGCCCAGCTTTGAGCCAAGAACTCCGAGAAAAAATGGGCACCGCCGCCGTGATGGCAGCCAAGTCAATCAACTACCTTGGAGCAGGCACGGTAGAGTTTCTACTAGCTCCCACCGGCGAATTCTACTTCATGGAAATGAACACCCGCATTCAAGTTGAGCATCCCGTAACTGAGATGATCGCCGGATTGGACTTGATAGCAGAACAAATTAACGTAGCTCAGGGGGAAAAACTACAGCTTACCCAAGACCAAGTGGTTCTTAGAGGCCATGCGATTGAATGCCGGATTAATGCAGAAGATCCGGAGCGCAACTTCCGACCGCAGCCGGGGCGCATCAGCGGCTATTTACCTCCCGGTGGCCCAGGCGTCCGGATGGATTCTCACGTCTACACAGATTATGAAATTCCGCCTTACTACGACTCGCTAATTGGCAAATTAATCGTTTGGGGGCCAGACCGTCCAGCAGCGATTAGGCGAATGAAACGGGCACTGCGCGAGTGTGCTATCACTGGGCTGCCAACTACTCTTAGCTTCCACCAAAAGATTTTGGAAAATCCTGAATTCTTGCGCGGGGAAGTATACACGAATTTTGTTGAGCAGGTCATGCAGTCTGGTAAGGGGTAATGGGGCATGGGGAATAGGGGCTGGGGAAGGGGAGACGCCGATAAATCTACGTCTCTACTGGGGAATAATCTTCCCAATCCCTAATCCGCCATTACCTAGATGCCATCATCGTTAAAAGGCCTTGCTGTCCTAAAAGAATCTCGCGGATGAGGCTGCAAATGCCCACCCAAACGATAGGGCTGATGTCTACGCCACCCAAGGGGGGAATTAATTTTCGCGTCGGTATCAAAAAAGGTTCTGTGGGCCACGCGATGAGATTGAAGGGAAAACGATTGAGATCTACTTGGGGATACCAAGTAAGGACAATCCGAAAGATAAACAAAAAGGTCATCAAGCCCACAAGTGGACCAATAAGCCAACTGGCAAGGGTAGTAGCGTCCATTAACAACTATATTTTTTAACTTTTGTAACCAAATTGCTATATCATTTTAACTTAGCTCCAGACGGTGATTAAGTGGCTCAAACCGACGAATCCCTGTGTGAGAGGCAAATTGTAGGATCTTTAACGCTCTTCTCAAGGTGAGAAGAGATCGTTAAAATTAATAAAAAGAAATCCTTGTAAAGAGAGCGAAGACTATGACGCCTTCATTAGCAAACTTTTTGTACAGCCTCCTGTGGGGTGGCGTGATTGTAGTGATTCCGGCAACGGTTGCCTTGATTTTTATCAGCCAAAAGGATAAGATCCAGCGTTCTTAAATTTGTGTAGCCTCCTGAAACCTCAGTTGGAAACTAGAACAACTAAAAATAGAGTTGCTCTGTGACCATAAACTGAGGTTTTGTGTATCTAAAGCTAGATGGTAAAACCCGTAGAGTTGAAAAAACCCGTTTTCGTGTAGAAAACGGGTTTCTGAGTTATAAAAAAAAAGCGCCTTAGTGGACTAACATCGAATTAGAAATTTTAATTGTGAGTCGCTAACATAGAACTGACGCACGGAAAAAAGCAATGGTAAATTTTGGGCTAAACTCAGCCAGTATTTTGGGAATTTTTCTGGCGGTGGCGGGGGCAGGATTATATTTCCTGCGCTCCGTGCGTCCAGAGCTATCAAGAGATCACGATATATTTTTTGCGGCTATAGGTCTGTTGTGCGGCTTCATTCTGCTCTTTCAGGGATGGCGGCTAGACCCAATTTTGCAATTCGGTCAGGTTTTGCTGACAGGCTCGGCTATATTTTTTGCAGTTGAGAGCATTAGACTGCGGGGTGTGGCAACAGAGCAGGCAAAACAACGGAGCGATCGCTTTGTGGATGAGGAGCGAACCGTTAGCAAGGTCTATCGAGCAGAATTAGATGAACTAGAGCCAATGGACGAAGAACCCCCCAGACGCCGTATTAGAGGAACTCTAGATTCTAGAAGCAGCCGCGAAAGCTATGAAGATGAACCCCGTCGTCGTTCAAGCAGCCGGGGTGGTACTGAAAGACCAGCGCCAGGAGGCGAGCGGGGAGGAGAGAGAGACTCTTACGGCGGACAAGCTACGCGATCGCGCAAGTCTCGCCCCCGTCCCGAAAGCCGTCGCCCTGCAAGATCGGAAGATGAGTGGGGTTCTTCAAACGGCGTTGATGATTTAGATACATCGGCTAACACAGGTAGGAAAGCGCGTCGTCCTAGCAGTAGCGATATCCCAGATCTAGACAACCGCGATCCTGATACTGCCACCAAACCAAGAAAACGTCGTCCGCCTGAAGATTCCGTATCTCGACGTAATTCATCACGTAATTCATCAGAGGACGAAGCAACACCAGCAGACTACGTGGATTACAAACCCGTAGACTACCCCGAAGACGAAGGCGATAACTCGCGCAATTTCGATAAAGACGATTTTTAAAACTATTGGGCGATAATTTGGTGTAAGGGCGGAACCTTGACGCCCTTACTAGAAAAAATCCTCCTTCGTTGTGCGGATAAGTGAATGTTGCCTGCCACTTTGGGTCGCTGGGTAAGGTGTGGTATCTGGTTAAGCATTGCCGGGTTAGTCGCAGCCTGTAGCCCAGTTAATAATCCTGTGGGGCCAACAGCCCTCAACAGTCGTTACACGGATGAGCAACCGACGCTTAGTGGCAACGGTCGCTTTATGGCATTTGTATCCAACCGGAACGGCAAGCAGCAGATATTGCTGTATGACTTGCAACAGAAGCAGTTTGTAGAATTGCCGAGATTGAATAGAGAAGATGCGATCGCAGACAGCCCTAGCCTAAGCCACACCGCTCGTTATATTGTTTACATGGCCAGCGACCAGGGACGCCCCGAAGTCGAACTCTACGACCGCATCACAAAATCTACACAAGTTCTCAGCATCGGGTATCGCGGTTGGGTGCGACATCCCAGTATCAGTCCTGATGGTCGCTACATAGCCTTTGAAAGCGGCACCAAGGGACAATGGGAAATAGAAGTACTAGACAGGGGGCCTAATATTGAGTTAGATATCCCAGATGGCAGCCCATCCCCCCGACAGTGAAGAGTTCATTATTTCTATCAGCAGTTGTTGTCTTAGCTGGGTTGTTAAGCAGTTGTAACAGCTCAGGTCGCCTTTTGATCTTTCCCTCCGATCCAGGAGGGCGCAGCTTAAATAGCCCAGCGTCAGAATTAAATCCTCAGATTGCCAACCGTTACATTGTCTTTACCTCCGATAGGCGGGGCAGGCAAGATATTTATATGTTTGATGCTGTAGAGCAGCGCTTGGTCGATCTACCTGGATTAAATGCTCTAGATATGATTGGCTCTCACCCAGCCGTTTCAGAAAACGGTCGTTACATAGTTTTTACGGGTAGTCGCCAAGGCAAGTCAGGAATTTATCTCTACGACCGCGAACTACGCCAGCTAAGGAATCTTACAGAAACCTTGCAAGCAGAGGTGCGGAACCCAAGCATTAGCGCTGATGGCAGTACTGTTGCCTTTGAGTCTAGCGAGAATGGTCAGTGGGATATTAGAGTTTATGACAAATCGGGGCAACCGCTTAATTTTCCAACTTATTGATGAAATTGCAGCTCGATTGGGGTTTATTAATTTTGTTAGCAGCTGTATTGAGCATAGGTGGCTGCACGCAGCTGTTCGCATCGCAACCGCAAATCCTTACAGGTGGAATTAATAGCCAGACACCGGACGAGTACCCAGCTTATAGCAGCGATGGTAGATATCTGGCCTTTGCTTCAGACCGGAATAACAACAGAGATATATTTTTATACGACTTACAAGAACGTCGTCTTGTCGATTTACCCAATCTAAATCGTGGGGACTCCAGCCAGGATCAACCTGCGCTGAGTGCAAATGGTCAGTTTATTGCTTATGTTTCTACAGAGCGGGGTAAGACGGATATTTTGATCTACAATCGCCAAACCGGGGCTACACAACTGTTAACTGTAGATATCCGAGGTTCGGTACGCCATCCAACAATTACCGGGGATGGACGCTATGTGGCTTTTGAAACTAGCCAACTAGGTCAATGGCATATTGCTGTTGTAGATAGAGGTGCTAGTTCAACCCCGGCTCGATAATAAACATTAGTTAGTAAGGTGGGCAGTGCCCACTTTACTAACTAGGCTTGATAGTAAAAATTACTTGGTTCTTGTAATTGCTAACGCAAGCCGAGCCAGGTAAAGAGGTCTTGCTGCGTGAACAATTCCAGCAACAATAGACCGACAAAACCAATCATGGCGAAGCGTCCGTTCAGTTGTTCGGCGTAAGAGGAAAAGCCAAAAGCGGGTTCTGGCTGGTTGTAGTTTTCTTGGAGCGATGGTTGAGCTGAGGGAGTGGTGTTGGTTTCAGGATTCATGAGTTGTAGTGGAAGAAATAGACTCCTGGGATTGTACTTCTAGATTTTGTACGGATTCAATGAGCGATCGCACTACATCGGCTCCCTCTGAAGGCTCGAAGGAAAAAGGAAACTTGCCCCGCGCTAACATCCTTAACCCCAACGGCCCCAAGCTTATCAACCCCTTAATATCTCGAAAAGAATTACCTACTACCTGCAAACCAAACTGGCGCTCATCAATCCAACCTCCTTCTTTAACCAGTTCGATTAATACTTTCCGGTGGCGGATAGAGCGGCTGGCTTGATCGTCTTTACGGTCGAGTATTTCCTGTTTAATCTTACCGATTTGATCCATGGGCGCTACGCCCATTGGGCAGACTGTATTGCAGTAAAAACAGCGGGTGCAACCCCAAACCCCCGCTGTGCCAACGTTGTATTTTTCCAAGCGAGGTTCTGTCTGGGCATCGCGAGAATCTGCTACCATCCGGTAAGCTTTTGCTAGCGCATGCGGGCCAACAAATTCTGGATTTACCTCGCGGGCATTGCATTCAGAATAACAAGCACCGCAGAGAATACAATTACCAGTTTGGTCAAGGCGCGATCGCTCTTCTGGCGTCTGCAAAAATTCTCTTTCCGGAACCTGCCGCGCACCCGTGCTGACATACGGTTCAACTGCTTCGAGGTTATCCCAGAAGCTACTCATATCCACCACCAAATCCTTAATTACAGGCATATTGCCCATTGGCGCGATGGTGATTTCTGGAATTCCACTTGATGTTTGTGGGAACCGTGCCAATTCACTGCCAACATTTTCCTTACAAGCCAGCGCAGAACGACCGTTGATTCGCATAGAACAGCTACCGCAAATGGTGTTGCGACAATTTTTGCGATATGCCAAACTACCATCCTGCTCCCACTTAATGCGATTTAAGCAATCTAAAATTGTATTGCCTGCATCAACATCCAGCTGATAAGTCTGAACTTTAGGGGAGGAATTTTGCTCCTGCCGAATGACCTTAAAAATTACTTGCATGACGCCTGGATCTTATAATCTAAACACTCGCATCATAAATCTGCCGTTATCTTACTTCGTGCAGGTAGTTAGCGCACCACCAAACAGAGCTATTACCAGATATGCTGCTGTCAATTCTCTGACACACGTTTTAGAGTTGGGCGATGATTTTTCTGCCACTGCTTATAGTCTAATAGTTTCAACCTCTTCCAGCATTAAAGACTAGAGTGCTATTGCGCTGTAAAACCTGGACGCTGGCAAAAAGTTAGCTTTTTCTGCCACTAACATTAAGTATTGATACCCAAATGTGCTTGATCTAAAATTTCTAATTTTAAAATTAAATTTTAAAAAATACTTGTCAAAGCCGAGATATTTAAGTATATATTTTTTATAAGACTAAAGGATTGAACTAAGGCTATATTTACTATACTGTTACATTGAAGGATAATTTCTAAAGCAATGACTGAAACACAAAAAAGTCCCTTGACAGGGAAAGCACTACTTCAAAAAGTAAAAGAACTTTCAAACTTACCACGGCGAGAAACAGCAAAAAGCTGCGGATATTACACCGTGACTAAGAATAACCAGACTCGCGTCAACTTAACAGATTTTTATGATGCGGTGCTGGCAGCAAAGGGCGTTCCTCTCGATCCAGAGGGAACAAAAGATGGGCGTGGCCGAGAGGCGACTTATCGCGTGAGCGTACACAAAAACGGACAAATTGTTATTGGTGCAACGTACACGGCAGCGATGGGATTAAAGTCCGGCGATGAATTTGAAATAAAATTGGGCTACAAGCACATCCACCTAATTCAGATGGATGCTGATAAAAAGATCCTCGGAGAGGAAGACGAAGAGGAGGATGAAGAATAGGAACTTTAAGTATCTAGGCGTAGGGTGCTTCTAACAAATCGCCCTGGCAATTTGAGGAAGTATCGCTATGTTTGACAAAGGATATGGTCAGTTACAAGCAGCAATTGCTTCATCGACTGGACTGTTGAAAGCGATCGCTTTTTTCTTAGTCTGGGCAGGTCTTTGGTTGCCACTGGCCATTCCTGTGGCAATAGTGCTGAAATGGCGTCCCCTAAGCCCTCTGAAAGTAGAGCAAAAGCTACCTCTACTAGCTTCGCTTTATCTTATCGCTCCTTTAATTGTGTGGGGAGCATCTTGGGCGGAGGGGTCGTCTTTTTCCGATTATGGATTAGAGTGGAAACTTTCTACCCTAGTTTCACTAAGCCTGGGGTTAGGCTTGGGTGTCCTAAGTCTGGCAGTAATATTTGGCTTGCAATCGATGCTGGGTTGGATTGAGTGGCAAAAGGAAGAAAAGCCACGAGATTGGCTATCGATAAGCAAATCTATCTTGTTGCCAACGCTGTTAATAGGACTGTTGGTAAGTGGAATTGAGGAATTAATATTTCGAGGATTTCTGCTAAATGTACTACAGCAGGACTATTCAGTCTTAGTGGCGGCGGCAATATCTAGCGTCATTTTTGCTTTGCTGCACTTAGTTTGGGAACAGCAAGAGACATTGCCACAAATACCAGGATTGTGGCTGATGGGGATGGTATTAGTGCTGGCGCGGATTGTAGATGGTGGCAGTTTAGGTTTAGCTTGGGGATTGCACGCGGGTTGGATTTGGGGAATTGCTAGCCTGGATACAGCTAGGTTGATTAATTACACAAGCGTCGTCCCAGCCTGGATGACTGGAATAGGAGAAAAACCCTTAGCTGGGGGTGCGGGAATTGTTTGTTTGTTAGGAACTGCTGCGGTTTTGTGGTCATTTTCTGGTTAGTGGTAAAGCAAGGCGATCGCATTGTAGTTCCCGAAAACGCTTCCTCAGAGAAAAAAAGTTTATCGCTACCGGAATATAGGATGGAGCTGTTGTAGAGAATTCCAGCAACCACAAAGCGAGGAATTTTTATGACAGCCATTGAATTGAATAAACAAATGCACCTGGAGTATTTAACTGGGTTGAAAGGGTTTATTAGCTTTGCTAGAGATCCTGGTGAAACAGACTCAGTTTTTGATATGGCCGAGGGATTTCGCCATACCGAGACTTATCAACTTTCGATGGAGTACCTGAAATCTCAACCGGAGATTCAGCCTATTGTAAAAGAACGCTATATTGCTCCAACTCCGGATATGGAAGCACTGCTGAAATTACCCGAAGAATCCCTTGGTTATAGATATGCTTCTTATATGAAGGGGTCAAATTTTGACCCGGAATTTTACCGAAAAATTCAAGTACAGGACGATAACACCTACATTTCATTACGCCTACGACAAACCCACGATATTTGGCACCAGATAACAGGTTTTGGCACCGATCCAGCAGGAGAGGTAGGACTACAAGGATTTTATCTCGCTCAAACTCACACACCTACATCAGTGGCGATTATGGCGGGAGTAATTTTGAATACTCTGCTCAAGTCCGCAGATGATTTGACTGATGTGATGAGCATAATTGGCAAGGGATATAGCATGGGTTTAAAGGCAAAACCCTTCTTAGCACAGAAGTGGGAAGAGAATTGGGAGAAGCCGTTAGCAGAGTGGAGGGCTGAAATGAATGTTGAACCTATAACTAAATCTGCTTGATTTAAATAATAAGAAAACAGCGCGATCGCGCTTTGTCTTTAGCGGTGCATCTCTTACTCACAGCCAATAATTAGTTCTGGTCATCAGGCGCGGTGCTTCAGTAAAGGATTTCACTTAACTGCGCGAGTTGCGCTTACAATCGTAACGGGATTTAGAGGAGAAAACCGTGTCAAGTGTGCGATTGGTACGGAACGCGATAGCTGCACTTGCAACAACTGGTAATCCCAACCGCGATCGCGCAACCATCCCAAACCCGCATTCAGATGTTCCAAAGTAGCCAGCGCCAGCACCAACACGCCACAAGCTGTCAATTTGCTACTACAAACATCTAAAATTTCACTCAAATTACCACCGCTACCACCAATAAAGATGCGATCTGGTTCTGGTAGCTGATCTAATACAGCTGGTGCTGTACCGTGAATGGAGATAACATTTTCCACTTGGAAGCGCTGACAATTTTGTTCAATTAAACTTGTACCCGCTGCTGTTTTCTCAATGGCATATATCTTAGAAAGAGGGAATAATCGGGCAATTTCGATGGAAACTGAACCCGTACCCGCGCCTATGTCCCAGATAATTTGTCCTGGTTTTAGTGCTAGTTCTCCTAATACGAGAACGCGCACTTCTCGCTTAGTCATTAATCCGGGGCGATCGCTAAAACTTAAAAAAGTTGCATCAGGCAATCCCAAATGCGGCAAAGCATCTAAATTCAGATTTATTTGTGCATCTGATTTAGGCTGGCGCAGCAATACCACCACATTCAAAGGTGCAAAATTCTGTTGTCGGAGAGACGCCGCTTTATCTCCTCTATCTTCTAATGGAAAAAACTGCACTCGCTCATCAATACCACCTAAATTTTCACATACCCAAAACTGATAATAGCTAGGTAAATCTAAAGCAAGTAAGAGTCGCGCGATCGCATTCGGTGTATTCGTCCCATCTGTTAATACTGCAATCTTCTCTACACCTTGTTGCAGCGCTTGGATTAACTCATCCAGCGATCGCCCGTGTGCGCTAACAACCCGCGCATCTTGCCAAGGAACTTTAATTTTGTTAAATGCTAACTGCACTGAACTCAGATGCGGGTGAAATATTAATTGTTCTGTGGGTAGTTCTTCTAACAGCAACCTCCCTAACCCAAAAAATAAAGGATCGCCACTAACCAGTACCACAATTACATCGGATAAATTGTTTAGGCGTTGGCGAATTTCCTCGATAGCTGGGGTAAAGTCTCGCAGTACCAGACGCGGTGCTGGATGAGTTGAGAAATAGCTGAGGTGGCGATCGCTTCCTACCAATAGCGTAGCCCCATCCACAATTTGCCGCACCGCTTGACTTAGCCCAGCCGCGCCATCCAAGCCAATTCCAACAACGTGTACTGGTGTCATAAAAAAGTAAAAAGTAAAAAACAAAAAAGCAAAAGGAAGAAGTACTTTTGCATGAAAACCTTTTACTTTTTACCTTCTTTTTCCTCCCACGCCAAGACTAAAAGGGCGTTTAAAATTGCAGCCGCAACAGGCGAACCACCCTTACGCCCGTCCACGATAATTTGAGGTACTGGTGCTTGAGCAAGTGCTGCTTTTGACTCTAATACTGAGATAAAACCAACAGGGGCGCCAATTACTAAAGACGGTTTGACTGGTGCTAGTGGCAACTCAGCGCAGAGAGCTAGCAGCGCTGTAGGAGCATTACCGATGACAAATATGGCATCGGGAAATTGCCCGAAACATTGCATTAAGCCTGTTTCGGTGCGCGTTTTGCCCGGTAGCGCGTGGGATACTTGTTCCACTGCGGCGATCAGGGGGTTATTAAAAGTTTTAGCCACCATTGTGGCGACTCCCTGTTTAACCATGCCAACATCTGTAATAATTGGCACGTTGCGGATGAGAGAAGCGATCGCGCCTTCAATTGCTCCCGGACTAAATCGTATCAGCTTGGCAAAGTCAAAATCAGCCGTGCTGTGGATCGCACGCCTTACAATCGCATACTCGGCTGGGCTAAAGTTATGTTCGCCAACCTCAGCATCGATTACAGCAAAACTTTGCTCCAAGATGGGATGATTTAGCAAACTCATAAAAAGTGATGAAATTATGAACTATAAATTTTATAATTCATAGTTCATAATTCAGGATTTTAAAACTGCAAAACAGGCCAATCGGGTTCGCGATAATAGTGCGTCATATCGTCAAACTTGCGGAGTTCTGCATGGTGGCTCCATAGTTCTTTGGATTCTCCGTCAAGCCAAAGATCGTTTAATTGTGAAAGAGTAGTGCAGAAGCGATCGCTGTCCAAGTTAGGCGGAATATCCCCAAAATACCCCAGAGTAACATGGGGTGTAAAGCGATATTGCTGTTCAATACCTAGTCCAATCAAATTATGATTTTGATAAATTGAGCGGCGAAATTGCAATATCCGGTCATAGGCTTGTTCGTCCTTGGGTAGTAAACATACAGCCAAAGCGCGGGGCATTACCATCAACCCTAGAGGTTGCCAGCGAATCGGATTGCCGCCAGATGTAGATTGTTGATATTGCTCAAAACTTTTGGCGATCGCTCCCCTCAGTTGCACCTCAAAATCAGGCTTCTCACTAGCGTGACGGTAAGCGCTATCCCAAATCAAGTCAGCTACGGTTAAATGAAAGCTATCCGGAGGCACCGGAACCATCATCCCAGCGTCTAGCTGCTGCACAAGCTGCTCTTGGCAATTTTTCAAGGTAGCGTAAAATGATGAACTCTCGGAGTCTTCTACCCAAGGTGGCGTTATCACCGTATAGCCAGGGAAAGCCACCGGATGCCTGCCACCATCTGGGTGGGGCCGAAACTTGGGAGACTCCTGTATGTGCTGCACTTGCGATTGGTAGGTTGCTGGTAGCGTCAGGCGTGCTACCCGATTTAGATAAACCTGATAAGTCTCGTCCAATCTTGATCCCCTCGCTGCTGGTGATTCTTTATGTCAATTTTCCTCTATTGGGGAGAGGATGACTTTGGTCTGCAAAAAGCTGTTACAGCCCTACGCGATCGCGTCCTCGATCCCATATGGGCTAGCTTTAACTATGACAAAATCTCTCCCGATCGATCCGATGCCATTATCGTGGCACTAAACCAAGCCATGACCCCCCCTTTTGGAGCAGGCGGGCGTTTAGTCTGGTTAGTAGATACCACCCTATGCCAACACTGTTCTGAAGAACTGTTGGATGAATTGGAGCGCACCCTACCAGCAATACCCGACTCTTCTACGCTGTTACTGACCAGCCGCACTAAACCCGATGGGCGTCTTAAATCCACCAAGCTGCTGCAAAACCACGCCGATATAAGAGAATTTTCTCTCATTGCGCCCTGGAAAACCGAACAATTGGTGCAGCAAGTGCGACAAGTTGCCGGGAACAAGGGGCTAAAACTAACCCCAGAGGCTGCCGAACTGTTAGCACAGGCGGTGGGTAACGATACTCGCCTCCTATCCACCGAATTGGATAAGCTGCAACTATACGCTGCTGCCAAGGGAGGGCAAGAGGGAACTATCGAAGCCAAAGCCGTTACCGCTCTAGTGACATCTAGCACCCAAAACAGCTTGCAGCTAGCAGGTGCAATTCGTCAAGGGGATGCAGCAAGGGCGATCGCTCTCGTCGCCGACTTAATAAACCGTAACGAACCTGGATTGAAGATCGTAGCAACGCTTATCGGGCAGTTTCGGACTTGGTTGTGGGTCAAACTAATGTTAGAGGCGGGCGAACGGGATGACAAAATTGCCAGCGCCGCCGAGATAGGCAATCCCAAGCGCGTTTACATTCTCAGGCAAGAAGTTAGCGCCTTAAAGTCGGGGCAACTCAGCCGTACATTGCCCTTACTACTAGAATTAGAAGTTAGTCTGAAACGCGGTGCAGATCCTTTATCAACCTTACAGACAAAAGTGATAGAACTTTGCCAACTGTGTAAGCGTTAGTACAGAAATAATCATGGCAATGGCATTTTGGCAAGGTGGGCGATCGCTACTCGGTTATATCTTATCTTTGCGCCCGGGGTAAAGTTTGTGGCCTTGCTGGAACTTCTTGCCCTTAAAATAGTTCAAAAAACTTGATTCCTTGTGCTGTTCTAGTTTGCTGTTCTTTCTTCGCACGCGCTAATGATGACTTCCTACAGTTCCCGTCCTTCCCTAAATCGCTTATTTTCCTATTGCCTGAGCGTTGGGACTCTCGCTACGCTCAGTGTGCTGTTGGGCTTCGCACCGAGTCTATCGACGAGACATAGCTATAATCTCGATTTTAGTTCCCAAGCCTCCGCGCAAGACAATCAGAAAAAGCTCAGAAACTACGCCATGTCTGTCATGGCGATGGAGCCAGGTCGTCAAAAGGCCTATGAGGAAATTAAGAAACTTGTAGGTACTCCTCCTAACCTTGAATGTAGCAAACCTGACAGCCTTAACGCCTTGCCTGCAAATGTTAAGGCGATCGCTGTAAATTATTGCAATCAGTCGAGAAAGATTGTCGAAACTAACGGCCTGACTATTGAGACGTTCAACCAAATTACAGTTGATATGCAAAAAGATCCGGCGTTACAAGCACAGATTCAAAGAATAATGCTGGATATCCAAACCAAAAAGTAAGTAGCTAAGGCAAAATACTGATTCTTTGAATGCTGCACTTCTCAGCTTTAATCTTGCTCTGACAGCTAGGGAGCGCAACCGCAGCCAAAACACGCTTTTGAACCTTCCGACGGTCAAGCCTGTTTCTGCGGTTGCTCAGATGGATGGTACTGCGCGATCGCATCTTACCGCCCTTACCCAACTTGCATCTTATCCCAATGCCTAAGTATCGGTACTCTTGGGAATGCTAAATTTGACACAACGCTTGCCCGCAAATCCAGATGCAGTTGTTAGCTATACTCTTTCGCTAACAGCCGATGAGCGCACCCGCAGCCGCCATCGCTTTGAAACCCAGGATGGTGAAGCCTTGTTTTTGCGCTTACCTAGAGGGACTGTACTGCGCGATCGCGATCTCCTCCAATCTGAATATGGCGATACTCTAGTCCGCATTGCTGCCAAACCCGAACCTATTCTCACCGTTACAGCTAAAGAACCCCTAGAATTGCTCCGCGCTGCCTACCATTTAGGCAATCGCCACGTAGCCATAGAAATTGCCCCCACTTACTTAAAGTTATCTCCTGACCCAGTTTTAAAAGCGATGCTCGAACATATGGGGATGGAGGTAAAAGAGGAAGTTTTACCTTTTCAACCAGAAACAGGTGCTTATGGACACCAGCACTAAGGGCGAATGGGAACTGGGGATGGGGGCGCCGGACTCCGGACTCCGGACTCCGGACTTTGGATCGCCAATGTCCCATGCCCTCTTAAGCCTGTTGCAATTAGCTAGCCCAGCGCTGCCAGTGGGAGCCTATAGCTATTCCGAAGGTCTGGAAACTTTAGTTGATGCAGGTATAATCGACAACCAGCAAAACTTAGGACAATGGTTAGAAGACTCGCTGCGCTATGGTGCGATTCGGGTAGAGGCAGCAGCGATGATCCGAGCTTATCGGAGTGCTAGCATTAATGATTTAGAGGCGTTGAGCTACTGGAATGCGTGGGTTACAGCAGCCAGTACAACAGAAGAATTGCGAGAGCAAAGTTGGCAGATGGGTGGTTCGCTGATGCGGCTGTTGGTGGAATTGCAGCCATGCGTGAGAGAAATAGCAGAAGCGATAGGTAATCCATGTAATTACGCGATCGCTTTCGGCATCGCTGCCGCTTGTTGGCAAATACATCTCCACGCTGCTTTACTGGGCTACTTACACTCTTGGGCAACAAATCTCACCAATGCTGGCGTCAAACTGATTCCCCTCGGTCAAACAAGCGGGCAACAGTTGCTTCTAAATCTGCAAACGACCCTCAGTAAATCTGCTGTAGAAATTTTAGCCTTAGAGGATGACGACCTAAGTAGCTGCGGCTGGGGATTGGCTCTAGCAAGTATGGCTCACAAAACTCAATATTCGCGCATATTTCGCAGCTAAATTACACAAAAGTCAAGCCTAGAACCTACAGGCTAGAATACGTCTAGTCTTTAGCCCCTAATCTGTAAATGCTCCGTCTGCTCCGGCGCTTTTTAACTCGTAGCTGGTTTCAATTTTGGCGCTTTCTTGCCACTTACTTACCAATAAAAGGTAAGAGGACAAGGGCAAAGAGGAAGATATTTACCCAAACATCTTCCTCTTTGCCTGTTGTAAATGAAGAATTAGTGGGAACAGGTGCTACTAACGGTCGGTTAACTTTGCCCACTAAACCCCAAAGGGAAACCGAAGTTACGCCAGCCCCTTTTGTGCGACGAGAGGAGAGTCCAACTCCCCCCTTACCTCGCAGAGAAAGGCGGTTAAGTCGGTCTTATCCGAAAAATATTGCAACAGGTGCTGTACCCGCACCTCTACCACCCAATGAGGAGAGCAGACTGAGGGCACTCCAGCGTTATAAAATTCTCGATACCTCTCCTGAAGAAGCATTCGACGATTTGACTGCCCTGGCATCTTATATTTGCGGCACTCCTATTGCCCTAGTCAGCCTCGTAGACAAACATAGACAGTGGTTCAAGTCGAAAGTCGGAATTGAATCGACAGAAACGCCCAGAGAGCAAGCATTCTGCGCCCATGCTATTCTGTATCCGGATGAGTTGCTGGTTGTGCCCAATACGCTAGAAGATGAGCGCTTTGCTGGCAATCCGCTAGTACAGTCCTACCCAGAGATGAGATTTTATGCAGGAGTTCCGTTAGTTACACCGGATGGCTATGCCATTGGCACCTTATGCACAATTGATAGGGTTCCTCGCAACCTCACTAAAGACCAACTGGAAGGACTGCGGGCACTAGGTCGTCAAGTGATTACTCAGATGGAGCTGCGTATTAATGTAGGTAAGCTAGAACGCACCATTAATAAACGCAAGCGAGTCGAAGCTGCACTGCGCCGCAGCAACCTGCAACTGCGAAATACTCTACAAGAATTAAAACAAACTCAATCCCAGCTGATTCAGAACGAAAAAATGTCTAGTCTGGGACAATTGGTTGCAGGTGTCGCCCATGAAATTAACAATCCCGTTACCTTTATCCACTGCAACTTGCCTTATGTCAGTGGCTATGTTCAAGACTTACTAGAGTTTGTAAAGCTTTATCAGAAGGAATATCCCGAACCATCTCAGGCGATTCAAGAGCGTGCGGAAGCCATCGATTTAAATTTTTTAACTGCCGATTTACCCAAAGTTCTGTCTTCTATGAAAGTGGGTACTGACCGCATCCATCAAATTGTACTCTCGTTGCGAAACTTTTCGCGGTTGGATGAAGCAGCTAACAGACAGTTTAATATCCACGAAGGCATAGATAGCACGCTGCTAATTTTGCAACATCGCCTGAAACCTACAGCAGACTTTATCGGAATTGAAGTTATTAAAGAGTATGGCAAGCTACCTTTAGTAGAATGTTATGCTGGGCAGCTAAACCAAGTTTTTATGAACTTATTGAGTAATGCGATTGATGCTTTAGAGGAGGCAAAAGACAACCCTGCCCCTCAAATCCGAATTACAACCTCGGTGCTAGACGGTAATATGGTTGTAATTCGTATCGGTGATAATGGTACAGGTATTCCCGAAGCTGTTATGCGACAGATATTCGACCCGTTTTTTACTACGAAGCCCGTAGGCAAGGGTACGGGTTTGGGGCTGTCAATTAGCTATCAGATTATTGTAGATAAGCATGGTGGGATGATGAAATGTTTATCGGAAGCGGGTAAGGGTACAGAGTTCTACATTGAACTGCCAATTACTAACCGCTAAATCCTTACGCTAGGCCATAGCCCACCAACATTGGGGCTAAAATTATAAGCCAGCTTGCACCCTGAACTTGCAATTAACTTAGTTAAAAGCTAAAAAATATTGCTGGCTTTATCAGAAGAAAATAGTACCGTTTTATCGTGAACTAATAGCAGCTTTTTTTTAGCTACCTGATGCATTCTTTTGATTTTTTTTGAGTCCTGCTAGGGTACCGACAGCTAATAACCCTAAAGCGGCTGTTGTACCAGGCTCAGGAACGGGTGTAGTTGTACCAGGGACAGGCGCTGTTCCTTCTAGTTTGCTGCTTCCCTCGCGATCGCTTCCAGTTCCTACGCTGGTTAGGCGCACTCCAAAATTCTGGTTAGAAAACTGATTAAGAGTTAAAGGCCCTGCGCTACTGGCTACAGTAAAAATTGTAGATTGAATGTCATCATTACCTATCCCTGGCGTACCGATTTCCAAGCCAGCATCGAACGATCTAGGGGTGACGTTGGCACCACCGCCAAGATCGTTAACACTCCCAGCTGGCCCAAATTGAAAATCTGTTACATTTGCACCAGTTACTGTTAGCGTACTTAGAAGCGAGTCGTCCAAAATGTTGAAGAATACTCCGCGTAGGTCGCCGATATTGGGGTTAGGTACAACATTGACGGTGAACTTAACAACACCTCCTGTATCATCTAGAGTCAAGCTTGTCTTAGCGTCAGAACCTGTGAAGTCATTGACATCAAAAGTTATAGAGGCAGCACTTGCTCTAGAAAAGGCAGAAGAGGCAAAGACAACGCTTGCAGCCAATAATGAAGATCCAACTAAATTAGAGAAAGGGTTTTTCATGATATTTAAAAGCACCAGCGTCTAACTGTTCAAGTGAAGTCGTAAAACATTTGTACACATATTCTTTCCATCTACCTCTAAGGGGTGATGTTTGAAATTTTGTGCATTGATATACATTACAAACTTAAGAAAATGATGTCTATAAAAAAATTTAGCCTTCACTGAATCTTGATTAAAGCCATCCGCATTATGAAATCTTTATCAAATTCGATACAGCTTCACAGTATCTTCACGTAGTCCGATAATTATTTTTTATAAGTAATACCTAAGTAGCTAATGTTTACTGCTGAGGGGAAAAACGCTGATGAGTGCATTTCGAGTCGGTATTGCTGGCCCTGTGGGTTCGGGAAAGACTGCTTTATTAGATGCTTTGTGCAAGGCGATGCGCCAAGAATACGCGATCGCTGTGGTCACGAATGATATTTACACTCAAGAAGATGCTCAGTATTTAGTCCGGAGTCAGGCGCTAGAAAGCGATCGCATTCTCGGTGTAGAAACTGGCGGCTGTCCCCACACCGCTATCCGCGAAGACGCTTCCATCAACATAGCCGCCATTGAACAAATGGAACGCCGCTTCCCCGATTTAGACTTAGTATTTTTAGAAAGTGGCGGCGATAACCTGGCTGCAACCTTCAGCCCAGAACTCGTAGACTTGACAATTTACACGATTGATGTGGCAGCAGGTGATAAAATCCCGCGCAAAGGGGGGCCTGGAATCACAAAATCAGATTTGCTAGTAATTAACAAAATTGACCTCGCCCCCTTTGTGGGAGCAGACTTAGGGGTTATGGAACGCGACGCAAAAAAAATGCGCGGTGAGAAACCCTTTGTGTTTACCAACTTGAAAATCCAGCAAGGACTCTCGTGCGTGATTGACTTTATCAAACTTAATATTGGTAAATTCGGTTAAACAAATTTCTAGGCGCGATCGCCCTAGAACCAACTGCAACTCCCTTGCAGTTGCATTTCTGTATCCTTAAATACAAATTTCCTATAGACGCAGGCTCTAATATCGCACCGTATACATAAATTCCTCTATCATTTTGCTGATTAAATGAGGAGTAAGGTAAAAGCATGGCAAAGCGATTAGGTCGGCGTAAATTTATCTTATATGGCTCTGCCACTTTGGGAACGAGCCTGTTGCTGAAGGCTTGCGGCAGCAACGAAACTGCAAGTACAACAACGACTCCCACATCTACAGCATCCGCAACCCCCTTGGCGTCCGCAAGCCCCGCAGCATCTGCCACACCCGTTGCGGCGGCAGGAAATACCATCAAAGTGGGGATTTTGCACTCTCTCAGCGGCACGATGTCGATTAGTGAAAAGAGCGTCGTGGATGCCGAACAGCTGGCGATCGCAGAAATCAACGCTGCTGGCGGCGTTTTGGGCAAACAAATTGAGGCGATCGTTGAAGACGGAGCCTCTGACTGGCCAACCTTTGCTGAAAAAGCGAAAAAGCTCATCGATCAGGATAAAGTTACAACCATTTTCGGATGCTGGACATCCGCCAGCCGCAAAGCTGTGCTACCAGTATTTGAAGAAAAAAAACATATGCTCTGGTATCCCGTGCAATACGAGGGTCAAGAGTGTTCTCAGAACGTTTTTTATACTGGCGCAGCCCCAAATCAACAAATCGAGCCAGCGGTTGATTGGCTGTTGCAAAATAAGGGCAAAAATTTCTATCTAATTGGCTCTGACTACGTTTTTCCCCGCACTGCCAACAACATTATCAAAGCCCAGCTAGCAGCAAAAGGGGGCAAAACCGCTGGGGAAGATTACTTACCACTGGGCAATACAGAAGTTACAGGGATTATCACCAAAATTAAAACAGCCCTACCCACTGGTGGCGTAATATTTAACACCCTCAACGGTGATAGTAACGTTGCCTTCTTCAAACAGATGCAAGGTGCAGGATTGGGGCCAGATAAGTATCCAGTGATGTCTGTAAGTATTGCCGAAGAAGAAGTCAAGGCAATTGGCACCGAATACCTTAAAGGTCACTATGCTTCTTGGAATTACTTCCAAACTGTAGATACACCAAGCAATAAAAAGTTTGTTGAAGCGTTCAAGAAAAAGTACGGGGCAGATCGGGTAACAAACGACCCGATGGAAGCAGCGTACATCATGGTTTATATGTGGAAGCAGGCAGTTGAGAAAGCTAAGTCAACAGACCTGGAGAAAGTTCGGGCCGCTGCCTTGGGCCAAACTTTTGATGCTCCAGGGGGAATGGTTACATTAGAAAGCAATCACCACCTCTCTAAATTTGTGCGGATTGGGGAAGTTGGAGAAGACGGCTTGTTTAAAATTGTTTATGCAACTCCGGCAGCAGTGAAGCCAATTCCCTGGAATCAATACGTTGCAGACACCAAAGGTTATGGCTGCGATTGGTCCGATCCGAAGAAAGGAGGAAAGTTTAAAACCACATAGATTAAGTAGGGTGGGCACTGCCCACCTTACTAACTAATAGCTTAAGCGGGAGAAAAAGACGTGCTAGTAGGATTTGCTGAAGGTTTATTTAATGGCATTAGTAGCGGCGCTGTTTTGTTAATAGCAGCGCTGGGTCTAGCAATTGTCTTTGGACTGATGGGCGTAATTAATATGGCTCACGGGGAATTGATGATGCTGGGAGCCTACACAACTTTTATTGTGCAAAATGGCTTCAAAATGTTAGGGGGGCCTTGGTTTGAAGCATATATTTTATTTGCCCTACCGCTGGCTTTTTTGGTAACAGCTATTGCCGGATTAATTTTAGAGCGGGGAGTGATTAGGTATCTCTATGGGCGACCGCTAGAAACTTTACTGGCAACGTGGGGAGTAAGCCTAATTTTGCAACAGTTTGTCCGCAGCGTGAATTGGGTATTAGCGATCGCTATTGCTCTATTTTGCATTTTATTTTTTGGCGCTTTATGGGTTCTCAGCCGTCGTGCAGATTTTGAGCGAATTCGCGGCTGGGTTGTGGCGCTGATATTACCGCTTTCTCTAGGAATTTCCTGGGCAACAGGCGCATTTTTAGGGCAAACTTATCAACTGGCTGTAACTAAACCTTGGTTTGGCGCTCAAAATGTGGATGTTACAGCGCCTCGATGGTTGCGCGGGGGAGTCCCTATAGGTAATTTTCAAATGCCTTATACGCGGCTATTTATTATCGCCTTAACTATTCTCTGCGTTGTCGGTATTTACGTGTTTTTGCAACGTTCGCCTTGGGGTTTACGAATTAGAGCAGTAACGCAAAATCGAAGCATGAGTGCTTGTTTGGGAATACCTACCCAAAAGGTAGATGCGCTGACGTTTGCTCTAGGTTCTGGGTTAGCTGGCGTGGCTGGTTGTGCAGTATCTTTGTTGGGTTCTGTGGGGCCAAATACAGGACAAAACTACATTGTTGATACCTTCATGGTTGTGGTTGTAGGCGGTGTTGGCAAGCTGGTGGGCAGTATTGTCGCAGCAATGGCAATTGGTACAGTTAATAATTTTATTACTTCCAACCCGCTAGGCCCGTTAGTAGCTTCATTTGAACCTTTGGCAAAGATGTTTGACTTCTTTTCCAAGACCAGTATGGCTAAGGTAATAGTCTTTGCGCTGATTATTGTATTTTTGCAAATACGACCAGCAGGAATTTTCCCGCAGAAGGGGCGCACGGTTGATGCTTAAACAAGTAAGTAGAGAGGTGGGAGGTGGATAAATATCCAGAAAATAAAAGCGATCGCAGGCGGCGATCGCAAGCACTGTTAATAGAGGCAGGGATAGTGGCGGCGATCGCCCTCATCCTCATATTTGTAATGCCCACTCTATTAACATCCATAGGTCAAGCATTCCGCGTTAGCTTGCTGGGGCGATTTTTAGCGTTGGCAATTGTCGCCCTCGGCATCGATTTGATCTGGGGTTATACGGGTTTGCTGAGTCTCGGTCATGGCGTGTTTTTTGCACTAGGCGGTTATGCCCTCGCCATGCACATGAAATTGCAGATTCCCGCCGATGCTAGCATCCAGTTACCAGACTTCATGGGACTCTATGGAATAACAGAATTACCTTGGTTCTGGAAACCTTTTTATTCCTTTGGTTTTTCTAGTGTAGCTGTGGTTCTTCTCCCTGCTTTGTTAGGAGCAATACTAGGTTATTTAGTGTTCCGCAATCGCATCAAGGGGGTTTATTTTTCCATACTTACGCAAGCAGCAACAATAATATTTTTCAATTTCTTCAACGGTCAACAAGAACTGTTCAACGGCACTAATGGGTTGACGGACTTTAAAACTTTGCTGGGAATGCGGGTAAACGATCCTCAGACTCAGATGGTTTTCTACACGCTGACAGTTCTGGTTTTGACAGCTGTTTACGCGCTATGCCGTTGGCTGACAAGTGGAAGATTTGGGCGAGTATTAATTGCGATTCGAGATGATGAAAGTCGGATGCGATTTTCTGGCTACAATCCAACCGGGTTCAAAGTACTGGTATTTGCCATTTCGGCGGGGCTTGCTGGAATTGCTGGCGCTTTATTCACGGTACAAACTGGATTGATTTCGCCCAAAGCGATGGATATTGCCTTTTCAATTGAAATGGTAATTTGGGTAGCAGTGGGGGGTCGCGCCAGTCTTGTAGGAGCGATAGTCGGGGCGCTGCTAGTCAACTTTGGCAAGAGTATTTTGAGCGAACAATTCCCTGAAGTATGGCTATTTTTTCAGGGGGCGCTGTTCCTAATTGTGGTGATGGTGCTTCCTGATGGGTTAGTGGGTTGGCTGCGATCGCAAGGAATTGACAAAGTGCGATCGCTACTTGGACAACGCAAACAGGTAGTAACCTATCCCAGCTTGGAATTAGACCCGGAAGTAGAGCGCGAACGCGAAAACATTAATCAATAAAGCGGCTATTACCGCCAATTGTCCTGATGAACGGCAAAATATTAGAAACTGAAAACGTAACGGTTAGTTTTGACGGGTTTAAGGCACTTAAACAGCTAAACTTCAGCATGGATGCTGGGGAATTGCGAGTGGTGATCGGGCCAAATGGTGCGGGAAAGACGACCTTTTTAGATGTCATCAGTGGTAAGGTTCAGCCTACTGAAGGACGGGTGTTCTTTAAGGGGAGGAATGTTAGACGCCTTTCTGAACATCAAATCGCCCGACTGGGAATTGGTCGCAAGTTTCAAACGCCGCGAATTTACCTTAACCTAACACCCCGAGAGAATTTGGAGCTTACTTGTAATCGCGATAAAAATGTGTTTCCAACGCTGTTTGGTCGTTCTTCATCAGGCGATCGCACTACAGTATTAAGCTTGCTCGAAACAATCGGCTTAACTGCAAAAGCCGACATCCGCGCTGGTTTACTTTCTCACGGTGAGAAACAACGTTTAGAAATTGGAATGTTAGTTGCCCAATCTCCAGATTTATTACTCGTGGATGAACCAGTTGCTGGTTTGACTGACGAAGAAACGGAAAATATTGGAGAATTGTTATTAGCTTTAGCAGAAAGCCATTCCATCCTAGTAATCGAACATGATATGGAATTTGTACGCCAAATTGCCCGTAAAGTGACAGTGTTGCACGAAGGCTCAGTTTTGTGTGAAGGCACAATTGAAGAAGTGCAAAATGACTCCCGCGTAATTGAAGTGTATCTGGGGCAAGAAATTAATAATTAGTTTTTAATTTCTCGTTTCCAGGCTCAACCTGAAAAAGCATTCCCAGGTAGAAACTGGGAACCAGAGATATCCAAAATAGACAATATAAAAAAATTTGATGCTACAAGTATCCGATCTAAACGTCTACTACGGTGAAAGCCACATTCTGCGGAATGTAGATTTAAGTGTCGCACCTGGGCAAATGGTTTGCTTGATTGGACGCAACGGTGTGGGCAAAACTACCCTACTAAAAACAATTATGGGATTGCTCAAACCTCGCCGCGGTAATATTACCTTGGCTGGCGAGTCAATAATTAGCAAACCAACAGATAAAAGGGCAAAAATGGGGATTGGCTACGTTCCCCAAGGGCGGGAAATTATCCCGCGTTTGACTGTAAAAGAAAATTTGTTATTGGGTTTGGAGGCGAGAAAAACAGGTAGAACCGGAAAGGAAGAAATTCCCGAAGAGATTTTTTCGCTATTTCCTGTATTAAATAAAATGTTGTCTCGTATGGGTGGAGACTTGAGCGGAGGACAACAACAACAGCTAGCGATCGCGCGTGCTTTGATGGGAAAACCCCAGTTACTCGTATTAGATGAACCAACAGAAGGCATCCAACCTTCTATTATTTTAGAGATAGAATCTGCCGTGCGGCGCATCGTTGAATCAACAGGAATTTCTGTTTTATTGGTGGAGCAACATTTACATTTTGTTCGGCAAGCCGACCACTATTATGCTATGCAAAAAGGCGGTATTGTTGCATCTGGCTCAACCAGCGAATTGAGCCAAGATGTAATTCAAAGATTTCTGGCTGTATAGTATTAATGACCGACCATCCAAGGGCGACCGCAATTGTTATTGTGGTGTTTCTGCGGCTTGGGTTCTTGCGATCGCTGCACTAACTTAGGTTCTGCACTTTGCTCAATGCGACGGCTTAGGGAACGAGGCGTCTGAATCAAACCAGCAGTTGAGTAAATGCGTTTAGCAAAGCGATCGCAAGATGGGCAAACCATAGGATTGCTCGACTCGCTCATACTCCGCCATTCCTCAAAATCTCCACAGGTTTCGCAGCGAAAATCGTAAATTGGCATAATCAATTTTAGATTTTGGATTTTTATTAGATAAGTAGGCGGGCAGTGCTGGGCTACTAATCAAATCGGCAAAATATTGCGTTCAAAAATTGCCGTCGGAACAGCTATTGTGCAACACGCATTTGGTATATCCACAATGCCGCTAATACGACCCTCGCACGGTGCAGAACCTAGCAATAGATAAATTTGTTCGCCTGTATAGCCAAATTTCTTGAAATACTCAATAGCATTCAAACACGCACGCCGATAGGCAACGTGAGCATCCAAATAATACTGCTGACCCGTAAATTCATCTACAGAAATACCCTCAAATACGAGATATTCCGAGTAACGCGGCTCCACTGGCCCCGGCTTAAAAATTGGATTAATCATCGCATACTTTTCTACACCACCTTTAATCAAATCCACATGAACATCGATGTATCCAGCCATCTCAATGGCGCCACAAAATGAAATCTCGCCATCACCTTGAGAAAAGTGAATATCACCCATCGACAATTTTGCGCCTTCCACATAAACCGGGAAATATATACGCGAACCCTTCGACAAGTTCTTAATATCGCAATTTCCACCATGTTCGCGGGGAGGAACAGTCCGCGCCGCCTCTTTAGCCACGCGGTCATATTCTGCACCTTTTAAAGAGCCAAGAATCGCATTTTTTGGGTTAGGCAATTCCGCTAAAGCAGGAATGGCAGGTTTCCAAGGAGGACCACCACTAGCAACTAAATCAGCCTCGCGTTTGTTCCACTTAGCCAGCAATTCGTGAGAGGGAGCGCAACCAATCAAACCAGGGTGGGGAATTCCCGCGAATCTCACATCTGGAATGTGTCGAGATTTCGTATAAATGCCTTGAATGTCCCAAATCGCTTTCTGCGCTACGGGGTAATGGTCGGTAAGGAAACCGCCTCCATTTTCCCTAGCAAAAATGCCAGTAAAACCCCATTCGTAGTCGGGAAGCGTACCTACATCCAAGAGGTCAACTACCAAAATATCTCCAGGTTCGGCACCATTAACATGAATTGGGCCGCTCAATACATGAACTACTGACAAATCTACATCGCGGACATCATCAGGGCTGTCGTTATTTCCAATTTGCCCATCCGTCCAGTCTTTGCATTCTATGCGGAACACCGCACCAGGATTGACAGAAACTATTGCTGGAATATCAGGATGCCAACGGTTGTGACCGACTACATCCTGTTCTGCGAACGGCTTTTTTAGGTCTACTTTGAAAAGAACTTCTGGCATATTATCCTCCTGCTTAATTCTTTTATTGTTAGCTTTATCATTGTTAGAATTGAGGTATCTTACGTCACAACCTTAATAATGGGTTTGTAATCTATTTTCGTATTTTTGGCGCTCGTTGGCTGGCTTTAATTTTTACCAGTATTAACATAAAAAAGCTTTTTCAAAATATCTATTATGTAAAGCTTTTTAACGTGTAGTTTTAACTTGACACGAATAATTCAAAACTAAAGAGCTTGAAGGGGTTGTATCTTTTAATACAAATAACCTGAATAATCTATAAATTAAGAAAAATAAAGCACACTTCTAAGAAAAATAAAGCGATATTAAGATAATTAGCCTTTTAAAAGTATTTGAATAGGATCGACTTTAACAATGGCAAAGCCACAGTACGAGGGTTATTCGGCAAACACAGCCACAATTTTAGTTAGTGAAAATTTAGCTGGGGCGAAAATATATAACCAAAACGCTAAATCTCTACTTAATAAAGCTACAGGTTTCATCAGTAGTTATGACTTTACGCTTAATCCTTACCGGGGTTGCCAATATGGATGTAGCTATTGCTATGCGGCTGCATTCAGCCCTAACCCTAAGATGCGCGGGGATTGGGGAAAATGGGTGATTGTCAAACAAAATGCAGTTAATATTTTAGAGAAAGAATTGCAAGGATGGTATAAAAAAAATCCCGATAAGCCTCCCAGTATTTATATGAGCAGCGTTACCGATCCTTATCAACCGATTGAATCAAAACAACTGTTGACTCGAAGCCTTTTAGAGGTAATGGTGAACTATCAACCGACGCTAGTGATTCAAACCCGCAGCCCTATGATTGTTAGAGATATTGATATTTTGCAAAAATTTAGCCGTCTGCGGATTAATATGACTATACCCACAGGTAGCGAATCTGTAAGAAAAGATTTTGAGCCAAAAGCGCCTAGCGTTCCAGCCAGACTCAAAGCTATTGGCAAACTTAAATTTAGCATTCCTTGCAATGAAGAGAATGATGTGAGATTTTCTATTACTGTCACGCCTCTACTACCAACTTTGCCAGAACACCAAGTAGGTTTTATCAGAAAACTAGAAATTGCAGATAGGGTGGTAATTCAGGAATTTCATGCAAGCCATACTCGTTCCCTTGTAGCAGGAACGCGAGAGGAAGCTCAAGCAATTAAGGAGAAATACGGTTGGTGGTATGACAACGAGCGAGTAAGCTATCTGAAGTTTAAAGAAAAGTTAGATTCTCTATTGAGTGGCGTGGAAATTAAAGAAGGAAAAGAGGGTTTTGGTTATGACTAATGTGATTGCAAATTGGTGGCGATCGCGCCAGTTTCACACTGCTATTAAGCAAAATAACACTCGCCTTGCCGAGCGACTGTTAGAAGATATACAAAAATCAGGTGCAAAGCTATCTGTTCTAGAGAAATTATTTAAAGACAAGCTAAGATTTGAGCAGTCTTCGCGGGACTACAAGCAACAGGTAGCGGGTTTATATCGAGAAATAGGTCAAACTGACCTCGAAAAAACATCGCCCCAGTTTGTAGATTTTATATCAAGCAATTTTAAGCTAATTGAGCATGATGCAAATTTAATTCAATGTACTGGTATTGACCAATCTATTTTTGAAGACTTAGAACTTAACTTAGTAGAGTATTTAAATTCTGAATTTGATAAAATTATTCCCCAAAGGTTGACATTAGAGCTGAAAGCAGCACAAGAAGATATCGAGGGGCTAAAATCTGGACAAGACCCAGAATATGGTTATAATCTAACTCCTCATGTCTACTTTATGAAATATTTTTTAGAAAATGTCTATGGGGCTTATCTTGCTTGGTTTTTAATATATAAGTATGGCTTGCTAAAAGCAAAGATTAACATCCTTGACATTGCTGCTGGCCCCGCAACAAGCGCCTACGGATTGGCTTTACTACTACAAAGTAGTAAAGATGCCAGCTTACAAAATAAGATGCACATTTCTTATTATTCTCTAGAACAACAAGCTTCATTTCAGTATCGAGGGCTTCAATTTTGGCGTCGATATATAGAACCACAGCAGACAGGCATAAATGCTTATTTCCGATTTGAAACTGGCGACATTTTAAATTACAGCGCTCGCATAAATAAATTGCCAGAATATTTTTTTGATTTTATAGTTATCTCTCACGGCTTCTTTTTTGATACAGATAAAAGAGCAAATTCTTATAGAATTTATAGGGAAATTTTTGAGAAAGGATTGAAATCAACAGGTTATGTGTTGCTCATAGTTCAAGGCAGGAAACTATTAAACGGTTATAATGTTCGTCAAAATGACGTTGGCGATCGCGAGGGAGAGGTGATAAGAAAATTTGTAGCAGATTTAGGGTTAAACCTGGAGTGGTACAAATACATGACTTCTACAGGTAAAAGGATACCTATGGGTTCTGGGTTCGCCAAGTTTGCCAGCGAAAATCTACCCCACAAAAAATATATGGGTAAATTAATGCGGCAGTATCTGGGAATAAAATATGACTCAACTTATGTTTTAGATGATTATATAATCTTAGCTAAAAAATAGTTAAGTATGATGAGCAGTACCCTTGCGCCAGAGTCTTGGAACAAGGATTTTTGGCAGCAGGCTAGAACGAGAAAATAGCGCTATTAGAAGCAAAAATCATCTAGTTACATTTAGTTCCTTAACCAAGCTTTTGGATAGTGCAGCATAGTAGGCAATGCTACTATCCTCACCAACTACATTACTATAGCCTTAGAGAGTAGACTGTATAAAGCCTTGTGACAAATCAACAGTCGTGCAGGGCAACGGGGCATCAAGTGAAATCAGGGATGTTGAAGCAGCTACAAAAGCTCCAACCCAAGCTATTAGTGTTTACTTTTGGGGCATCTTTGCTGCCAGCAATGCTGCTAACTGCCGTCGCGTGGCAGTTTGTGCAGAAGCCGCTTATCGACTTAGAAAAAACTCGACTTGACGATCAAGTATTAGCCTTTCGCGGCTACACTGCTGCAACAGAAAAAGGGTTGCAAAACTTAACATCAGGCTATGCAATTTGGACAGATTTATTCAATGCGATCGCCCAAGAAAATCGAGATTGGATCAAAACAGAGGTGTCTGACCAACTTATTCTCTCTACCGATGTAGACGCTGTGCAAATTGTCAGCCGCAAAGGAGAGATTTTGGGATATCGGGGTGATACTTTGCGCGTGCCTGCTGTAGCTTCAAGGGTGGCAGCGGTAGTCGCCAGCAGCAAATCTGCGATTGAGTTGATGGATACGAGCGATCGCGGGTTATTAATAATATCAGTAGCGCCAATCTACAAAAGCGATCGCACTGGGAATTCGCCTGGAACTTTAATTCTGGGCCAGAAAATGGATGAAGCTTGGCTGCGTAACTTTCTCAATTTCTCTCAACCCACCACTAAGCTACAAGTAATTTCTCTCGACGGCAAATCCATAACTTCTAGCAATGCCAAAGTCAGTATTGACCCTTGGGAAACGACAAATTTTACAAACCAAGTATTACCAGCAATTCAAAAAGGTCAGTCAGTCTATCGCATTGAGCCCAGCTCTGGTTTGAATACAATTTATGCTCCCATTACTTCGCAAAATAAGCATATAGCGATCGCCAAAATTCAGATTGTCTCAAAATATTTTAATCAAGCATCCCTCACCCTCAACCGCCTGATTTGGATGGGGTTAGCTTTGGCTAGCTTGCTTTCAGTCGCGATCGCTCACCTGCTAGCCAAACAAATCGGCGAACCCATTATCTTATTAGCAAAACGCAGCAAAACACTAGCCGCAGGCGATTTAACTACCCCAATCCCCGGCGTCAGTGCAGGGGGAGAAATCGGTCAACTTGCTAATGCCTATCAAGAAATGGCCCAAGCACTCAAAACACTGATTGATAACCTAGAACAAAGAGTTGCGGAACGAACCCACGAACTAGAACAAGAACGTAATACCTTAGAAGATCGAGTCTATAAACGCACGCAAGAATTCTGGAAAAAAAACTACCAATTACAGCAGACTCACGACCAACTAGAGCTACTAAATAGTGAATTAATCGCCCAAGCGAACCAACTGCGTGAAGCACTACGCAACCTAAAAATAGCTCAGGCACAACTGATTCATACGGAAAAAATGTCTAGTTTAGGTCAGCTTGTGGCTGGCATTGCCCATGAAATAAACAATCCCATTAACTTTATTTACGCTAACCTTATATACGTCAATGATTACACGCAAAATTTACTCAGACTCGTCCAACGCTATCAGCAAAGCTATACAGATCCTCAACTTGAAAAATACACCGAAGAAATAGAATTAGACTTTTTAATCGAGGATCTGCCTAAAATTTTATCCTCCATGAATACAGGCGCTGAGCGAGTTCGCCAGATTGTTTTATCTTTGCACAACTTTTCTCGCCTCGATCAAGCAGGTATGAAGCAAGTTGATATCCACGAAGGGATTGATAGCAGCTTGCTTATTTTACAATCTCGCTTGCAATCTTCTGCTGTTAATAGAACTGACGATAGTTTAGATATACAGGTGATTAAGCAATATGGAGAACTCCCCCACATTGAGTGCTATCCAGGGCAGATGAATCAAGTATTTATCAATGTTCTGAGCAATGCTGTTGATTCATTACTTTCTTTAAAAGACAAAAACAACAAAAAAATATATGTTAAAACCGAAATTAATGAATATCAGGTAGTTAAAATTAAAATTAAGGATAACGGGTCGGGAATTCCCGAGGAAGTTATATCAAAAGTATTCGACCCTTTTTTCACAACAAAGCCTGTGGGAAAAGGTATAGGTTTAGGGCTAACTATTTCCTACCAAATTTTGCAACAGCATCAAGGGCGAATTGACATCACCTCGCAACCTGGACAAGGCACAGAAGTTATCCTTGAGTTACCTATAAAAAAGGTTATGTGATGTTGGCGATCGCTCTCATATCAATTTTTTATATAACTTTTTTTAGCTTTGAACATCTATAGATTTACTCCTCATCTAATGCGATCGCCCCTTTATAAACACCAAGCTCAACGCCCAATACTTCTCGGTTAAGCTCTAAGCAGTGTTGAGAATGGAGAAGTTAAGATGTTCACATTGAGTTCCAGTTCCCCTATGAAATGGCTTTTTAGACGGGAACTTTGAGCGAGA
>NZ_JACJON010000034.1 GCF_014695585.1 Microcoleus sp. FACHB-831
CCCGATTTCTCACCAATTGAAAATTGTTGGTCGAAAGTCAAAAGTATACTACGTTCGCTCAGTCCCAGAAATTATCCAGATTTAGCCAAAGCAATTGAAGAAGCTTTTAATAAAGTGTCTCTACAAGATATCCGTAACTGGTTTACTCACTCCTGTTACTGTACCTCACTAGAGTAGTAAACGCTATATATGAAATTCCTAGTCGTGGTGCTGCATATAAGACTAACTGGAAGTGGTTTCGTGAAGGTAAAGATTGCGAAGTTCTAAGAATTGGTGTTAACGGCTGGAAAAAAGGAAAAATGAGAATAAAACTTACTGTAGAATTTATTCCTGATGAACCAGAAATTCCAGAAACACCAGCCAGCAAGGAGCCAGAAATTAGCCAACCACAATCACCGCTTGATGATATTCGTCGGATAATTAACCAAGAAAGTCAACCGTAAAATTAATAACTACCCCCTAAATAGACGTATTTAATTATTTATATGATGTCAGAGGGAAAATTACACTATTCTCAATGTTGGGTTTCGTGCTTCAACCCAACCTACAAGATGATTTTGTTTGTGTACCCGATAATAGAATTTTCCAGATATCTTTGCAAAACTGAAATCCTAGCGGATAATAGTTAATACGATAATTACAATAAATATAAATTGATATGGCCGATGGATTTAAGGTACTGCAATGTAATGATGATGATGTTTTGGCATTTGCACAACATACATTTAAAGTGGGTAACTTTATAGAGCGATGGAGTAAGGAGTTTCAAAGGCGAGAAGCTGGTAGCCAAATTAGCCAACTTAGCAGTATGGCTATAGGTGAAATGCAAATTAAGTCCGGTGAAATTACCTGGAAATCACCTATTAATGGAATAGATTGTGAATTTTTAAGACTTGGAAGTACAAGCTGGCAAAAAGGAAAACTTAGATTTCAGGTTGGGGTAGAAGTTGTTCCTAATGAGCGTGAACTTGAAAAGAAAGTTAAAGTTAAAGTCAGCTTCGAGTTCTGCCCTGACGTTCCAGAAATCAGCCAAGCAGAATCACCACTTGATGATATTCGTCGAATGATTAACCAAGAAAGTTAATAGTAAAGTTACTCAGCAAATTACCCCCTAGTTTTATTACATGTAGGGAAACCAGAGAGTTTGACCTATGTATTAATGCTTGTCTAAAACATCTTTTCTCAACAAGAAAAAAATTCCGGCTGGAGGCGGGAGCCTCCCGATCAACGTTCCCAGGCGGGAGCCTGGGAACGAGAGAAGGGTGGAGCCTGGGAACGAAAGAAGGGTACTATTTACCGCTATAGTAAAAAGCAATCTCTTTATCTTTCAACGGGGCAAAGTTGGCGGCTGTTAGCATCTGATTGAGTTCGTCTTGAGGAATGTGCTTTGCTCCAATGCGGACTATTCTAGAGCGCATTGTATTAGATACGCCGCTGCGCTGCCGTCCAGCCTCCAAACCCATTACTTTGTTATAAAGTTCTAGTTTGGCTGTAGGAATTGGAGAGCCATCAAAATCAACTCCCTTGGCTATAGCTACATCGATAGCATCAGCGCCTGTAGTTGTTTCAGTCTGTGGGTTAGTTTCAGTAGACATTGCAGCATGGGATCGCGTGTACAGGAGTATTTTATATGAGTAAGACACCCCGAATTCGCATACCGCCAGAAGTAAGGAAATATGTTTTTGAGCGCGATCGCTACCAATGTCGCAGCTGCGGTAAAACTAAGCTAGAAACTAACCTCAGCATCGACCACATCATACCCCTAGCGCGTGGTGGCAGCAACGATATCAGCAACCTGCACTCCCTTTGCCTCACCTGCAACCAGCAGAAAACAGACAAGTTAGATCCCCGCTTCCGCCGTCATTTCGATCTTTAGTAACTAAAAATTAAAAAGGCAAAAGTAAAAGATATTTCTTTTACTTTTGCCCTCGTTAGCAGGCTATGCCTGAAAATGTTTTGACTTCTAAGCCATCTGGTTGAACCAAACGCTAACATCGACAGCTAACTTTTGTCCCAATTGTAGGAGGCTTCGCAAAACTGCAATGCGAGTTAGAGTTTCTGGCATAGCAGCATCGCCAAAATTATCCCCCGGCTGGGATTGAAGAGCCTCAAGACACTGCGGCACAATATGGCTCTGGAGACAGCTAAAGTAAAGTTCCTGGCAGCGGTCGAGAGATAAACCAAGATTCAAGCGATCGCTCACTTCAATCATCCGCTGCAATCTTTGAACATCGCCAGCTAACGTAGTTGGGTTAGCATCGTGCAACAAGTTCCACAGCGATCGCAATATTAACCGCTCCAAAGTTGGACGTGCTTCTGGCATATTCAACTTACACCGCAGATTGTTTGCCTCAGTAGCGATCGCCTCTAATTCTGCCAAATGACGATTAATCTGTTGCGCTTCCCCAGTTTCTTGCTCCAGCGCCCTTAAAGATTTGAGGAACCGATGCCCCAACGCCACCTCAGCCGCTACCTGCAACTCTTGCGGGACTGGCAACTCATCTCGCTGGAACGCCATCAGCACGCCGTAGTTATCCCGGTAAACCTGTGCATACAGTTTATCCAGCCGTGCTAGAGTTTCCTGACTCAATAGCCGCATGATCCGGTGCCGTTCTTCGGCAAACAAGTTCTGCAAGCTAAACGACTGATTGCCAAACAACTCGGACATCGCCAAAATTGCATGGGCAGCACTCGCTTGTTTTAGCGATGCAAATACTTTATCTTTCAACTGACTGTAAGCGCGACGACCTGCGAAAGTTTGAATGCAGCAGTGGAAATCCCAGCCACCTAGATGCAGCACGGCGAACACCAAATGTTCGCTTTCCCAAGTAATTTCTGAAACCATCCGCACTTGTCCGACTGCAACAGTCAGCGATCCCATGCGTTGCAACTGGTAATCTAGCTGATGGACATCGTAGCAGTAGAGCCGCTGTTGCTGGGGATACGTTGTAAATAGCGAACTGATGGCGTATTGCGCTGCCACTTGCTTGAAGCTAATCTGAGCCGATAGCACCAATTGGCGATAAACTTCAGCGCCGTGTTTAAAGAATTCCACATTGCTGGGAGCCATACCCAGCCGTTTGAGAAATCCTTTTTCTAGCTGCACTCCAGCGACATCGCCAGCCAGTTCTATAGCGCGGGAGGCATAGCGGAGAATTTGCACCCCTTCTGGGCGGGATAGTTCTTCAAAGAACCAACCGCAACTGGTGTACATCAGCAGGGCGTGGCGCTGCATTTCCAATAGGCGCAGGGCGTCTATTTGTTCGGCGGGGCTGAGTTTGCGTACTCGATGACGGGTGAGGAAGCGGTCAATATTAGCAGGAGAGCGATCGCGGATTACTTTTATATACTCATCTCGCGCCAGCCAGGGATCGCGGAAGAACTTGCGTCCAGTTTCTTCAAAAATCGGCACTAGCTGATCTCGCACCCAATTCAGCGCGTTCCGCAACGGACGCCGCCACTTTTGATTCCAACTACCGCCCCCGCCGCAACCACAATCTTCTTGCCAGCGGTCAACGCCGTGAGCGCAACTCCATGCTGTGACTGGCTTCAGTTCTACTTCCCAAGTTGGGGGATTGATGCTGAGGTAGTGGGCAAAGTTGGTAACAGTCCAACCGCGACTGCGAAACTCTTCTGTGAATGCGTAGGCTAGGCACTTCTCAGTTCCTCCCTTGTGGTGTCCGAAGGTTTCTCCATCTGTGGCGACAGAAATTAGCTGGGAGGGGCGATTATCCCCGCGCACCGCTTGCCCTATCCTACCGACTAAGTGATGGGAACTGCTGAGGACATCATTAAAACCCATATCCCGCGATATCGGCCCGTCATAGAAAAATATATCTATATATGGCGTGTCTGTTGTGTCGTCGTTGCTGGCGAATGTCGAGCTAGTGCTGAGTGGGTCGCTATTGCTGAGGGTTGCCTTTAGGTAACAGCGATAGGGGCGTGTGGGATCGATCTGAGAGCCGCCTACCTCCAGCCACTGGGTTACGGGCTGTTCATCTGTTGGTATCATCCGACACCTCTGTGCTTGAGAGGGAGCGAGGATGATAAATTTAATACCTTCTGCTACTAGCACCTCTAGGGTGGGATAGTCTACAGCGGTTTCCGCCAGCCACATACCTTCGGGCATACGACCAAAGCGCGAACGGAAATCTTCTATACCCCAGCGAATTTGGGTGTATTTGTCGCGCTCGTTAGCCAGGGGCATGATGATGTGGTTGTATACTTGAGCGATCGCATTTCCGTGCCCGTTAAGGCGCTCGGCACTTTTGCGGTCAGCTTCTAGTATTTTTTGATACACTTCAACATCGTAGCGTTCCAGCCAGCTCATCAGCGTCGCACCGATGTTGAAGCTCAAATACTCATAGTTATTAACGATCCCCACAACGTCCGCATAGTCATTCAAGATCCTCGCGAAAGCATTGGGGCGGTAACATTCGTGATGTATGCGTTCGTTCCAGTCATGGAAAGGAGACGCACTCGGTTGACGTTCAATAGCGTCTAGATAAGGGTTTTCGCGGGGTGGCTGGTAAAAATGGCCGTGTACTGTAACGTAAACACCCGTAGCCGTTTTTAAGGGATCGGGGCCTAGATGGGCAGAAACATCGTTCTTAGCTATTGAAGATGCGATATCAGCAGCTGAATTCATGCTTTTCATCCAAATCGAATAATTTATTTACATCCACAAATTGAAGCCCGCCCCGACTGCGCTACTAAGAGCAGACTCGGTTAAAAAATCGAGATCGAAGACTATGGGTTGCAATCAAAATTGGTGGGATCGCGTAGCCTTGCGGCCTAGAAGCATCGCGCGTTACAGCCAATCAGCATTCCGGCAGGCGTTTAAATCCATTTTCCCATTTAAAACTCACTGGAGCGATGGGTGTGGGGATCAAAGCGCTACTAATTTAACTGCAACTTAACACATTAAACCCCACGCTTTGGGTTAGCATAACCGCCAATTGACGGATTTGCATTAATACTTTGCAATATCTACCTAATGGGTTAATAAATTAAGATTTCGTTACATAAAATGTATCGATCCCGCAATCCAAAAACAAATTTATAGTGTAATTAATTTGTCTTTTGGCTGATAAGTGAGACAATAGCGCCTTTGCTAAATTTACTTCACTCGATAGAGTTTCCTATCAGCAGATTACGGAGGCAACCACCAAAAGAATGAATATTTAAGGGGCGATCGCGCCAGCTAAGCGATTATCCTAGAGTCTGATTCGAGACTGCTGCAAGACACGAAAAATCTTGATGTTAAACCTAAACACATTCATTTCCCTTCTATTGGTGTTCATCCCTGTATCCATCGCAGCGCACTTTCTACACTGGGGAGCGGCTATTATATTCATCACAGCCTGTCTGGGGATCATCCCCCTTGCCGCCTGGATGGGCACAGCAACCGAAGAAATCGCCGTTGTTCTCGGCCCCTCAATGGGAGGGTTGTTAAACGCCACCTTTGGCAACGCGACAGAACTCATTATTGCCCTAGTTGCCCTCAACGCTGGGCTGATGGATGTCGTCAAAGCCAGCATCACCGGATCGATTATCAGCAACTTGCTCCTAGTAATGGGTTTCTCCATGCTGCTGGGGGGACTGCGCTACAAAGAGCAGGAATTTCAGCCGATTGTGGCGCGGGTGAATGCTTCCTCCATGAATTTGGCCGTGATTGCGATTTTGCTGCCCTCGGCGATGGACTTCACCTCGACGGGGATCGATCGAGTCGCCATCCAGCAGCTTTCAATCGCTGTTGCCTTTGTGTTAATCGCAGTCTACGGTTTGACACTGCTATTTTCAATGAAAACTCACACTTATCTCTACGATGTGGGTTTAGCGGAGATGGACCCAGCTGAGTTAGCCGAGGCAAATTTGGCTCCAGACGACCCCAAAGGTGAAGTTAATCTTACGCTGTGGATTGGGGTGCTACTAGGAGCTACTCTCCTTGTGGCATATGAGTCAGAACTGCTCGTAGGTACTCTAGAAGAAGCCACAAACCAGCTAGGGCTGTCGGCATTGTTTACCGGGGTGATCTTAGTGCCGATTATTGGCAATGCTGCGGAACACGCCACTGCTGTGACTGTGGCGATGAAAAACAAGATGGATCTAAGCGTCTCCGTTGCACTGGGTTCTAGCCTGCAAATTGCCCTGTTTGTAGCGCCTGTATTGGTTCTGGCAGGCTGGGTGATGGGTAAACCAATGGATTTAGAATTTAATCCGTTTGAGCTAGTAGCCGTTTCAGTGGCCGTCTTGATTGCCAATTCTATTAGTTCTGATGGTCGGTCGAACTGGCTGGAAGGCACATTGCTCTTGGCGGCATATTTGGTTTTGGGACTCGCCTTTTATTTCCATCCCGTAATGGTGGCAATGGGGTAAAACTAGAAAGGGCGAAGCTTCCCGCAAAGGATATAAAGGCAAAAGAAAGAGAAAGAGGCTTTTGCCTTTTGTCTTTCTTTTGACTGCTACTGAATTAGTTAAATATACCGATGTGCAGAGGGTACGCGATCGCCATCATATTAAGTAAATACGACCACACCCTCGCCTCCCATGCAGCTCTGCCTTAATCCCACCTGCCCCAATCCAGGCGATCCTCTGAACGCCAATAATCCCATCTGTCGCCAGTGCGGCACCCAGTTACTGCTGCAACAGCGCTATCGAGTGATTCGCCTGCTAGGGGAAGGAGGCTTTGGCAAAACCTACGAAATTGACGATCTGGGGACAACAAAAGTTTTAAAAGTCCTCCTAGTAAATTCTCCCAAGGCTGTTTCCCTATTTCAGCAAGAAGCCAGGGTATTAAGTCAGCTAAATCATCCCGGCATACCTAAAGTTGAGCCAGACGGGTACTTCACCTTTTTCCCCAAAGATAGCCAGTCGCCGCTGCACTGCCTGGTAATGGAAAAAATTGAGGGAATAAATCTAGAGCAGTGGTTTTTGCAGAGGAATAACGAACCCCTCTCCCAAGGGCAAGCAATTATCTGGCTGCGTCAGCTAACTGAAATTTTGCATCAAGTACACGAGCAACTTTATTTTCACCGAGACATAAAGCCATCCAACATCATGCTGCGTCCCAACGGACAGCTGGCGTTAATAGACTTTGGCAGTGCTAGGGAAATGACTCTGACTTATCTGGTGAAAGTTGGTGGGGGGCGAGATGTCACGGGGATAGTTTCACCAGGCTACACGCCAATGGAGCAAGCCAACGGTAAAGCAGTTCCGCAATCGGATTTTTTTGCTTTGGGACGTACCTTTATTTATTTACTGACGGGTAAATCTCCTTATGACGTTCCGGAAAACTCGCGCACGGGTGAGTTGCTTTGGCGCGATTATGCGCTGCAAGTTTCAAGACCGCTGGCAAATTTGCTCGATCATTTGATGGCTCCTTTTGCAGGCAATCGCCCTCACAATGCTCAGATGATTTTGCATTGCTTGGAGGCTATTGACCTAACGAGCCATTTACCGGAGTTATCTACTCAGACGCATGAGGGTGGCTCTGGGGGTAAGAGGGGGCGATCGCCTTCTCGTGGTGGTTTTGTTGGAATCAAAAAACTGCGGACAAAAGCGGCAAAGTCCAAAAAGTACCTGGCGATCAGCTGCTCGATGCTGCTGCTGGGATTAACACTAACTACACTCTATAACTATGTTGCAGATAACCCCTTTTTGCAGTCATCGCTATGGGTTTCACCAGACGCAGAAGACTTACATTCTCAACTAATTTCATCTCCTATAGAAAAGGTTTCGCAGCAAAAAATTTCTCGGTTGGAAACACCCGTTGGAAATTTACGCGGAGTTAATGCGATCGCCATCAGTGCCGATGGGCAGACCATCGCTAGCGGAAATCAAAATGGCACGATTTATCTGTGGAAAATGGGCAACGGACAATTGAAAAACACTCTGAGAGGACATTCACATGGAGTGAATTCCGTCGCTATCAGCCCGTCGGGGGAAACCCTTGCCAGTGCCAGTGCAGACAACACCATCAAGCTGTGGGATCTCAAGACAGGAGAACTCGTCCGCACCCTTAAGGGGCATTCAGCTTGGGTATCTTCTGTTGCCTTTAGTCCGGATGGTAAAACCCTCGCCAGTAGCAGCTATGACAAAACAATTAAGCTGTGGGATCTCAATACAGGAGAAGTCGTCCGCACCCTCAAGGGCCATTCAGCTTGGATTTTTGCTGTTGCCTTTAGTCCGAATGGTGCGACTCTGGGAAGTAGCAGTTATGACAACACCATCAAGCTGTGGGATCTGAAGACTGGAGAATTGAGAAAAAGCCTCAAGGGCGATACTGAGAGGATTTTGACTCTTGCTATCAGCAGCGATGGGCGAACGCTGGCAAGCGGTAGTGCAGAGGGTGATATTGAACTTTGGGATATTTCCCAGGGTAAAATTCGCCATACTCTTAACGGTCATAAAGATTGGGTTCGGTCGGTTGCTTTCAGCCCCGATGGCAAGACTCTTGCTAGTGGCAGTGCAGACTACACGAGCAAGCTTTGGAACGTGCAAACTGGCGAACTGCTAAACACATTTACAGGGCATTCCGATCATGTGCGGTCGGTTGTGTTTAGCCCGGATGGGGAGACTCTTGTCAGTGGCAGTTACGACAACACCATAAAGTTTTGGCGCTTGCAGAAGTAAGTAAGTCAAAATTTAAGAAGGGGTATTGCGATCGCGTAGCTTTAATTTAGAGTGCATCACCTCATGCTTATGGGCGACCATCTAGGATGAGTTCAAATACACCTAATAGGGCGAAGGGGAAGCATGGATGCGGCGATTACTTTGGAAATGTAGAGACAAAGTTTTCCCGGAGTATAAATCATGCAATCCATCAATAAGTTTGATGCCCTGAGTTCTCAAGACGCTGCTAGCACTGCACTCAAAAAGCCTGTACTGAAACGCGGAGTTCGCGATCGCGCTGTTATCGAATTGCAACAGCTACTGGCTCATTGGGGATATTACGCCACTCCCTTCGATGATATTTTCGATATTCCAGTAGAGAATGCCGTTAAATCATACCAAAACCGCGTTTTTCTGCTAGAAGATGGCATTGTGGGTGCTAAAACCTGGCAAGCACTGTTTACTGGTGCGCCCGTTGATATGCCAGAACTGCGCGAAGGTAGCACGGGTTCTGCGGTGAAAACCCTCCAGCGTCTGCTACAGTTGAGAGTTGATGGCATATTTGGGCCGAAAACAAAGGCTGCTCTAATTACTTTCCAACGCGATCGCAAGATGCTAGCAGATGGGATTGTGGGTGCTAAAACTTGGTACGAGTTGAGTAAAATCCCCCACTAAGCAACTGTTTGTCGGTATGTTGCGGTTAGGGTGCATCACTTTTATGTCGTAACCAAATATAAAATTATTGAGGCGATCGCTCTTGGTACACTTAGAGCGATCGCCTTTTTGCATTTCTTCTTTGAAGCATAGTCATATCGCCATTTGATTATAATGCTGTCTTCATTGCTTTAGATTATCTGGATAAGAATTAATTCTTTTATTTTTTATTTTCGTCAACTATCCTTAGTAGGAAATAACCCACAGCTGACAGATAAATTAATATGCATCTGTTATTTAGCTTATAGCGAGTTGCATTCAAACAACTTTCTTAGTAACAAAGCTTAGTGTAATATACTTAAATGCATTGCTTGTACTACAGCTAAGTTAATCAAAACAAAACTTGCTATGGGAATCAAAAAGATTATCTCTTTTGCTCTGTTAGTCTTTGTACCAATTTCAATAGCGGCTCACTTTCTAGAGTGGAGTGCGTTAACAATATTTATCACTTCTGCTTTAGCTATCCTTCCTCTAGCTATCTGGTTAAGCACTGCTACAGAAGAAATTGCTGTAGTAACTGGGCCATCAATTGGAGCTTTATTAAATGCAGTTTTTGGCAATGCAACTGAGTTAATTATTGCCTTAGTCATCCTTAAAGAAGGCTTGGTTGACATTGTTAAAGCCAGTCTGACGGGAACTATTATCAGTAATTTACTCCTAGTCATGGGACTTTCCATGTTTTTAGGAGGCATCCGTTATAAAGAGCAAGAATTTCAGCCAGTGGTGGCGCGGGTAAATGCTTCCTCAATGACATTAGCCGCGATCGCAATTTGTCTGCCCGCTGCGGTGATATCTACCTCAAACTTAGTTGAACCAGCAACGATTCGCAATTTTTCGATCGCCGTAGCCGTCGTGCTAATGGTAGTTTACATTTTAACTCTAGTGTTTTCTTTACGCACCCACAGCTACCTTTATGATGTGGCTGTTGTAGAAGTTGGCGATGGGGAGCAAGGATCTGAAGCAACATCAAAAGGAACTTTACCAGAGGAAACGAGTCATAAGCCTAATCTAGGATTGTGGATAGCTGTGCTATTAGCATCTACTACAGTAGTAGCAGTTGAATCGGAATTATTAGTTGGAGCCTTGGAAGAAGCAACTGCTGGATTAGGGCTAAGTCCACTCTTTACGGGGGTGATTCTTCTGCCCTTAGTTGGTGGCGCAGCCGAGTATGTAACTGCTGTGACGGTAGCAGTAAAAAATAAAATGGATCTTTCTGTTTCCGTCGCCATGGGTTCTAGTCTTTTAATTGCTCTGTTCGTAGCTCCTCTTTTAGTTTTGGTAGGACAGGCAATTGGCCAACCAATGGATCTTGACTTCGATCCGTTTCAGGTAGTGGCTGTTGGTATAGCAGTTGTAGTGGCCAACTTAGTTACAGTAGACGGACGCTCTAACTGGTTGGAAGGGACTCTGCTGTTAGCAACTTACACAATTTTAGGGTTGGCATTCTACTATCACCCAGTCTAATGTTTGTCTCCAGCAGGCTATAAGTTTTATGGTTTCGGTTCGCACAAAGAATTTAATCGCTACGCTAGGAGCGATCGCAACAGTAATCGCTCCTGGCGTTGCTATTCATGCCCGCGAGATTGTCATTGAAGCACCGAGAGTTCGGGGTTCTCAAATATACTCAAACTATTGGCAAGATGCTCAACTATACGGCATCTTGAGGGGGCATTTAAATTGGGTTAATGCTGTCGCCATTAGCCCTTCCGGACAGACTCTTATTAGTGGCAGCCGGGACAACTCCATCAAACTCTGGAATCTTTCCACAGGTAGAGTCAGGGGCAGCCTAAATGGGCATTCACGCGCGGTAATGTCCCTTGCAGTTAGCCCCTCGGGGCAGCTTCTCGCTAGTGGTAGTGAGGACAGGACAATTAAAATTTGGAACCTTTCCACTGGTCAGATCGCTCGCACCCTAAATGGACATTCAGACGCAATTGTTTCCCTCGCTGTAAGTCCTTCAGGGCGAACCCTCGTCAGCGGTAGTTTGGATCACACGATCAAAATTTGGGATATTTACACCGGACGAGAAATTCGCACCCTTGCGGGACATACAGACTCAGTTAATTCCGTCGCCATCAGCCCCGATGGGAGAACTATTGTCAGTGGAAGCCAGGACAAGGCAATCAAAGTTTGGGATTTTTCTACCGGGCAAGAAATTCGTACCCTAAAAAAGCACGTAAATTGGGTTAATTCCGTCGCCATTAGCTCTGATGGACAAACTCTTGTCAGTGGCAGTTCGGATCATACGCTCAAAGTTTGGAACCTTTCTACTGGTCGATTGCTCCGCACTCTTAAAGGGCATTTAGACTTAATTTATGCAATAGCACTCAGCCCCGATGGGGAGAGTGTTGCCAGCGCTAGCCAAGACGGTACTATCAAAATTTGGGCTCTGAACACTGGCAAAGAAATCCGCACTCTCAGCGGTTATTCAAGCTCGGTTTATGCCCTTACTATCAGCCAAGATGGAAGGACTTTAGCTAGCGGTAGTTATGACAACACAATCAAGGTTTGGCGGGTGAAATAGCTAAAATATTACCAAAGAAACCAAAGGAATAATTTGTTGTGCTGCTGTTGTCTCCAATTATTAGATAGGAAAAAAGACGCAGCATCTTTATTCAATACCCTGGCTTTATGCTGATGGTATTTCTTTTTACTTTAAATTATTACGGTTGCGGATTCACTACTATATCAGACTTAATTTTTATTATTTAAATGGTGCGTGTACTGCGTTAATATACACTACACGCTTAATATTTTCTTGACAAAGAGCCTTTTAGCTTTAGCTCTTTGCCAACGATGCTTCGCGTTTTCTACTTGTGAAGGCGATCGCGAGGTGTGCGGCTTATTTACAACAGAGTTAGCAGGGGAAACTAGGTGCAACTGGCAGCACTTATCTAATCCGCCAGAGCAATAACATCACCCTAAAGGATGAGCAATTAGGGTGATATTTAATCTACCCGAATCGGTGAGGTGGGAGATTGGCCATCAACACTACATTGAAAGAGTCGAAACAAACACAAATTATCAAATACTGACCATGCAATCTATCAATCAGACCAAAACTGAAACCCCCAAAATGCCTAACCTGCGTCGTGGTGACTCTGGTTTAGCCGTAAAAATTCTCCAAAGGTTTCTCTTTGATAGAGGATATCAAGTTAGCAATGATGGCATCTTCGGAAAGAAAACAGAAGATGCTGTGGAAACTTTCCAGCGTAGCTGTAACCTTTTGGCTGATGGACTTGTCGGGCCAAAAACTTGGCTGGCTTTGGCTAGTTTTGAACGAGATATTTAAGAGCGATCGCATTCTCGTAAGTGCAAACAAATAGGGTGTTATTTAATCTACTCATTCACATTTTTGAACCCCAAATTACCAAATATTAACCATGCAATCTATCAATCAAACCAACAACGACCGCAAAAAGAGTACTGACACCGATGCTATGCCGCTTCTACGTCGCGGTGACACTGGTGTTGCTGTCAGAATCCTGCAACTGCTGTTGCTGAATGGGGGTAACGCCGTAGGAGTTGACGGGGTATTTGGCGATCGCACAGAGTATGCAGTAAAAGGCTTTCAAACTAGAGAAAAACTATTGGCAGATGGAATTGTCGGTCGTAAGACTTGGTACGCTTTAAGTCAGCTACCTAAGTAAAAAACACATTATGCGATCGCCCCAGCCCCCTTTATTGAGGCAGCAGCCCATAGATTCTCGTTACCAGGTTGAACCTGGTAACGAGGAAAAAGGAGGCTGGGAATCTCTTTAGCGATGCTTTTGCTGCTCTAGCAGTGCTTGCGCTCTTGGCTTGTAAATCAAATAAAACAATGCCTCAAGGTAGCGTAGCAAATCTTCGCGGTTTTCTTTCGAGGTGTAGTTCCAGAAGCCATAAATCCGCGCCAAAGTTAGCAGCTTATTAGTGTGAATTTTCCAGGTATAAGTGCTGTAAACTCGGTCAATGGCTCGCGTGGAAATTTCATACCAGTAGTTGGGATTGTGGTCGCACTTCGAGACAAACTCTAGAATTTTTTCTGCTGTCTCTTCTAAGTGCGTTGGGTTAATGTAAAACCCATTAAACTTATCCTGAATAATTTCCAAGGGGCCACCAAACTGAGTTGCAAATGTTGGCAAGCCGGAAATCATAGCTTCTAAAATCGTCAAACCGAAAGCTTCAAACAAGGCAGGTTGTACAAAGATACCCTGGCGATCGGCAATAACTCGGTAAATTTCGCCGGAGTCAGTTTTAGACAAGCGCACGCCCAGCCAGCGGATTTTACCGTGCAGATTGTACTCGTCAATAATCCGGTAGAGTTTTACAATTTCGTCGCGTTCTTCGTTATCCCCCGATTCCTCGACTCGCAGCTTACCTGCAACTAGAATTAAGTTGCAATGTTCTTGTAATTCCTTGCTTTTACCGAAGCATTCTGCCAAGCCAGTGAGGTTTTTAATTCGGTCGAGACGCGCAACTGAAAAAAGCGGGCGCTTGCTAGGATCGTCCAGCTTACCAAATGCCTGAGATGGGTCTTCTAGGGTAAAGAGTATTTCTTCGAGACGGGCGCGATCGCTACTAAGCCGATCTTCCATGCGCGAGTAGGGGAAATAGTAAGCCTCATTTACCCCAGGAGGAACCACGTTGAACTTAGGGCTAAATAGCTCAATCCCGCTGACCACATGGTACAAATCCGGCATTGTGAAACATTTGTAAGACTCATATTGCCCAACGCTATCCGCCGTTCCCACAATTTCTTGGTAAGTACTGCTGATGATGAAATTAGCAGCATTCATTGCAATCAAATCCGCTGTGAATTGTAGCGAGAAATGATACTTTTCATCCAAATCTTGCCAGTAAAGGTTACTGAACAAATATTTAGACTTTTCTAGAGCGTGGGCAATATTGCACTGAGTTACCTTCAGGCGGCGTGCCAATAAGAAAGCGACCAAATTACCATCGGAATAATTGCCAACAATTAGATCTGGCTTGCCTTGAAATTCTGCTAACAGTTCTTTTTCTGAATCGATAGCGTAGGTTTCCAGATACGGCCAAAACTCAAACCGGGATATCCAGCTATTAGTCATGTTGGGATTAAATTCCCTTAACGGCACGCGCAAAATCCAGGCATTATCTGTGCCGTGAACTTTCTCCAGACGCTGGTTACAAAGCGTGCCATCGTTATTAGGAATTAAGCGGGTGAGGATAATAACTTTTGGCTGAACGCCCATGACATCCAAGCCAGCCAGTTTTAGATCTTCTTGCAGTTGCGTTTCTAAACTCTTGGCTTGATCTAGGACGTAAACCACCTGTCCCCCAGTGTCGGGACGCCCTAAAACTCCCTCTTGGCCAAACCACCCGTGAGGAGAAACCAAGACGATCTTAAAGACCATCGGGATGCGGGAGATAAAGGCTTCTAAGGTTTGGTGATCTGGCGAGTCGATGAGTTCATCGAGAATTTCTAAAGTTTCTCCTACCCGTGCTGCGGTATTCCCCCAACCAGGCTCAAAGCCCATAGCTTGCAATTCATAGCGGAATGCTTCGTAAGGTTGGTCGGCGGGGCGATCGCTTACAAATGTTATCGCTTTTTTAACGCGCTCCGATAGCTGCTGTTGCGATTCAATCCGCCCGTTGATCATCAATTGGGTGGTGTTGCATCGGTGAACCTGCAAGAAATCAAACAAACCCTCTTGCCATTGTCGCGGGTCTTGAAAAAGTTTGCTAGATAAATATCGGTTGAGATATTCCACCCCCTTACCTATGTTTTTGGGGTCGCGAATCGTGGGGGTATAGTCGTAAAATGGCTGAAAATCTAGCTCTAATAGGTCGCCTTCGGTGGGATGGAAGCGGTTCACAAAGCGATCGCGCAAATCGAGCAACTCCTGCACCGTCATCGGCTCAACTTTCAAATCTTCTGTCAGCCGATAAACTTCTTGCGAAGCAATTTTTGGGCGCACAATTAGGTAGGCGTTTGGCTCCTCCAAAATTATTTCTTGAGTGTAATAAATTAATTTACCTAAATTCGAGGATTGGTAAAAATATTCAGGCTTCTCATGATTGGCACAATATGCAGAGAAGGCGTTGAGGATGTCGTTACGCAGCAAGTAGCGCTTTTCTTGATGGCGCAGGTCGCTGACAAACTGGCGCAGATCGCTTTTTTGATCGCTGTCTAGCACAGCTTGGAACAGTTCGGACATGAAAGCTCCTATTGCAACTTATTAGTTTTTATAAAACCTAACTTACAGAATGCTACTCAACTCACCCTCTCTCTTGAGGATGGAGAGAGTGCAATGGTCGAAAGTCCGAAGTCTGCCAGTCTGGAGTCCGGAGTCTGGGAAAAAGGGGACATTTAAGCAGAGGCGGAGCTGGAAACGCTCCGCTCAAAACTCAATCCCCATACTCAATACTTACTTGGTGTGCAAGCAAGTATATGTCGCGTTGCTCAATAGCGGTATGGTTTCACCGCCGCCTAGCTTAGCCGTCCTCACCCTAGCCGTCTCCCAGAGCGAGAAGGGTCGGGGATGAGGGTTACAGGGCGTAGATTTCACCAAATTTGTGCTGAATGTAGCTGATGAACGGTTCAATGCTTAAAGGGCTGCCCGTCACGCGCTCGATTAGTTCCGCTGCGGTATACTTGCGACCGTGCTGATAGATATTTGCTTTGAGCCAATCGTGCAGGGTGCTAAATTTACCGTTCTCAATTTCGCTGGGAATTTCTGGATTAGCCTCCAGTGCGGCTGCAAAAAACTGAGCGCTCATCAAGTTACCCAGCGTGTATCCTTGGAACATTCCCCCAATTGCACCAGTGTACCAGTGGACATCTTGCATCACGCCGTCGCTGTCGCTGGGAGGGACAATACCGAGATCGGATCTGTAACGTTCGTTCCAAGCTTCGGGGAGGTCGCGAACGGCAAGTTTGCCTTCTAGTAGCGCCAGTTCTAGGTCAAAGCGGATCATGACGTGCAGGTTGTACGTCACTTCATCTGAGTCAGTGCGGATGAGCGATCGCTCTACTTTATTAATTGCTCGGTAGAAGCTATCAAGAGAAACATCGTTCAATTGCGTAGGAAAGGCTGCTTGCAGTTGCGGATACAAGAATTGCCAGAAGTTGCGACTGCGCCCGACTAAATTTTCCCACAGCCGAGATTGACTCTCATGAACGCCTGAAGACGTGCCGCCAGCGAGTGGTGTGGCTTCAAATTCTCTATTCACGCCTTGCTCGTAAAGTGCGTGACCCATTTCGTGAATGGTGCTAAACAGGCCATCATTCAAATCGTTCTCTTTGACGCGGGTAGTAATTCGCACATCGTCAATAGAGAAGTTAGTCATAAACGGATGTAAGGTTTTATCTTGCCGCCCGCGTTTAAAGTCGTAGCCAATTTGCTCTATAACTTTGAGGCTGAAGGCAAGCTGCTCTGCTTCCGGGAAATTACGCTTCAGGCAAGTATCATCTGTAACTGGGTTAGAGGCGATCGCATCTACAATAGGAACCAGTCTTTCACGCAATTGAGCAAACAGCGATCGCACGCTTGCAGCCTTCATGCCATAGTCTGCACCATCTATCAGCGGATCTGCAATATGCTCGTAGCCAGGGAAGAAGTTAGCATATTCGCGGCTAAGTTCGAGGGTTTTTTCCAAATAAGGCTGCACCGCCTTAAAATCATTTGCAGGTCGAGCTTTAGCCCAAGCCTGGTAGGATTCAGCGCGATGTAGAGACATTTTCGCCATGAATCCAGCAGGAACGCGGATGGAGCGATCGTAGTTGCGTCTAGTGATGCGGATCAAGCTGGCTTCATCTGAATCGTAGGGCAAACTTTCTTCATAAGAGCGCAAATCTTCCAGCAGTTCCCCTACAGCTGAATCGGTAAACTTGGTGTGGGCAATTTGCCGTAGCGTGGCGAGTTGGCGTCCCCGCGCGATGGCGCCACCAGGAGGCATATATGTTGCTTGATCCCAGTAGAGTAGGGAGGCGGCTGAGTTGATATCGTCGATTTCGATAAGACGGGTTTTTAGTTCTTGGAGTTTAGGGTGAGTTTTTTCGAGAGTTTGCATAATTGTGTTTTAATGCTGGTTGTATCTAGTGTGACGCAGAGTTTAGCAGTGTTATTTTTTAGTTAAATAGCGGCTAATCTCGAAATAATGCCATAAAAAGTGCATTTCCCCGAATATTGTCAAAATCCGAGTCTTGTTTAGCCATTTTGCAATATTTATCAGGATTCAGGGCGATCGCGGCTTTTAAGCAGTGAATTGCTAGATCGAAGTTGCCTAGCTTGGAGTACGAGCAAGCTTTGTTGTAAAAGATTGCAGGCATATCTGCACTAAGTATCAAGGCTTCATCGTAGCTAGCGATCGCGCTTTCATAGCGACCGACGTGCGCTAAGGAATTGCCCCTGTTAGTCCAAATTTCGTAGTGGTCGGGTTTGATTGTTAAAGCTTTATCGTAGCTGGCGATCGCATCTTGATAACGACCTACATCAGCTAAAGTTAGTCCTCGGTTGTTCCAAATTTCGTAGTCGTTGGGTTTAATCGCGAGTCCTTTATCGTAACTAGCGACAGCCGCTTGATAAAGACCCAGTTTGCGTAGAGAAATCCCGCGATTGTTCCAGGCGGTAGAGAGATTAGGGTTAAGGGATATTGCTTTATCGTAGCTGGCGATCGCTTCGACATGGCGATTTAGCTCTTGTAAAGAATTGCCTCGGTTGTGCCAAGCTTCCCAAATGTCAGGTTTAAGTGCTAAAGCGAGATCGTAGCTAGCGATCGCTTTTTCATAGCGCTTTAATTTCTCTAGTGCAAGACCTCTGGCGTTCCAAACAGAGCAGTCTTGGGGGTGACTTGCCAGGTACTCATCGTATTGGGCGATCGCTTGTTCAGCGGAAAGTAAGTTTTGCACAGCTTTTCCCTTCCTGAAAGATTAGACCTGAACAGGTACGCATGGGAAATTCGATCTTCCCGTCTGGGAATTAGCTGCGATGCGGCTACGGCGTTCTGGGGATGGACAACCTATCACCTACCACCGGCTAATTACCAAGCACCCACGATCTTTTTGCACCTGTCCCTAGATCATTACGACTACTTCCTATCAAATGGATTGCAATCACCCTAGAATATATATGTTTTTTTGCAATTCCTGTGCGTAACTAGGCAGCTATAGCGTTTGAGTTTCTATAGTGTCGCCAACTAACCAGCTAAACTTGGCTGATGTGAGCAAGCTAACTCCGCTAGCGGGCGGTAGTGCCATCAAAAGGAGCGACGCTAATACAATAAATTAGCTGGTGGTTATACGGTTGCCGCATTGAGAGCAAAAGCGATCGCTCAAGTCCACACCATTACCGCAGTTGGGACAGAAACGAGATGCGCCAGTCGCAGTCGCTTCGCTACGCACTGTTGGTGTCCCCATCCGCATTTCCATATTCCCCATCCGCATCTCCATCGGCTCCATCCGCATTGGCTTCATCGGCTCCATTGGCTTCATCCCAGTCATCGGCGGCATTTGGCTAACAGCAGCATCTTGCTGTTCAAGTGGCAACACCTCCGCATCAGTTAGCGAGGGTGTATCAGTCAGAAGGATCATTGCACTGCCTTGTAACTGAATGGCAAACTGTCCCTCTGTCCCCTGAATCCGCACAAACAATCCCTCTGGTGTGCGAAATAGCGTTGGTGCCAGCACCCAACCGCCAGTTTCAAAACTGCTGCTTTGACTTTGTTGTTGACCTGCACTAATAGTCGCTAGGGTTAATATCGTTTGTCTTCCTTGCTCTTCAACATAAAGTCGCAGACCCCCACCTAAGTCACAAGTGTATGCCATGATAATTTGTTAATAGTTGTTAATGGATAGGTTTTTATAGTCGATTGTGGTTCGTTTGTCAACGAAAAATCAACTATTTTAGGTAGTAGCGATCGCCTTCCCATTCCCCTTAGTCACATCCTCTGCACCCTCGACTGGCTCTACAAAAACCTGCATCTGTTCCATCTGCACTGCTCCAAACAAAGTAGCAAACGAAGCATCAGCCGCATCTCGTCCCGTGCCAATGCGAATAAAACCCATACGAGGAGCTAGTCTGGTAGCATCAAATATATACCAACGTCCCCCTAAATAAGCTTCAAAATAAGCATGAAAATCAGGGGGCGTCAGCTTATATGAATATCCTGCCACAAACCGCGCTGGAATATTCAAAGCCCTACAAAAAGTAATTCCTAGATGAGCAAAATCACGACAAACACCAGCCCTTTCAGTTGCCGTATCGTAAGCGGAAGTCTGGGAATTCGTGCTGCCAGAAAGATATGTCACTTTATCATAAATCCAGTCGCAGATAGCTTGTACTCTGCTATATCCAGGTTTTAAATCCCCAAATTCACTCTGACAAAGCTGCATTAATTTATCTGACTGACAGTAGCGACTGGGATAAAGATAAGATAACGTCTCAAGAGGCAAATCTGCGATGGGGACTTCAGATATTGTGTCAGGTTCAGCATAAAAATGCGATAACTCAACTGTCGCCTGATATGAAGCTTTAAGCTTGCCCGTTGGTGCGTTGATTCTGATGTATCGAGTTTCAGCAACAGGATCGATATAATCATCAAAATCCAATTTTGGGTCAATCTGTAGATTTTCCTGCAATACCTTTTGATAGTCGTTGCTCACCACGCTGATATTAAAAACAAACGTACTGGGCTGAGCTACGCTGTAGTTTAAATTACACCCAAGGTTAAATTTCATAAAGATTGTAATGGAGGATGGGAAGTGGGTAATGGAAAACTGGGATGGGGAAGAGCAACTTTGGCATCTGCTGGGTATTAGCCGCTACAGCAAAAAAAACTGCTAGTCTCTATTTATATGTATAGAAGATAGTTTGATAGTAAGCCGTGCGATTTGACACTTATGAACCGGGGGATTTTTATGATGAACTATTTGCAGCTAAGGGACAACCCCGCCCTGAAGCAAAGCTTTTAATCGAGAGAATCAATTCTCTAGCATCAGAAGAGTTGCGACGGCGACAACGAGCGGCGCAAACGGCTTTGATGAAAATGGGAGCTACGTTTAATGTATACAGCGATCGCCAGGGCACTGAACGCATTCTACCCTTTGATTTAATTCCCCGCGTCTTAGGAGCGGGGGAATGGGCTGGACTAGAACGCGGACTAAAACAGCGAATTCACGCGCTGAACCTGTTTTTGGCAGATATTTACAACGAGCAGAAAATTATTTCTGATGGCGTTATCCCAGCAGAGTTAGTTAACTCAGCCACAGGATTTTTCAAGCAGTGCATTGGTTTGAAGCCGCCGGGAGGAATTTGGTGTCACATCACCGGGACGGACTTGGTGCGCGATCGCGATGGCCAGTGGTACGTTTTAGAAGATAACCTGCGCTGTCCCTCTGGCGTTTCTTATGTCCTGGAAAATCGTCGGGTGATGAAAAGTTGCTTTCCCCAGTTGTTCGCCACCTTGGGGATTCAACCAGTAGATGATTACTCCAGCCATCTACTTGAAACGCTGCTAAATCTCGCACCAGCAAATTTACCGCATCCGACGGTAGTAGTTTTAACGCCAGGAATGTACAACTCTGCGTACTTCGAGCATTCCTTCTTAGCGCAGCAAATGGGGGTAGAACTGGTAGAAGGGCGAGATTTGGTAGTAGCAGATGGTTATCTGCAAATGCGTACAACTAAAGGATTGCAACGGGTGGATGTAGTGTATCGTCGCATTGATGACGATTTTATCGATCCTACCGTTTTCCGTGCAGATTCCATGCTGGGAGTGCCTGGGTTAATGGAAGTATATCGCGCTGGCAGGGTAGCGATCGCCAACGCACTAGGCACGGGTGTCGCAGATGATAAAGTCATCTACGCTTACGTTCCCCAGATGATTAAATATTACCTGGGTGAAGAACAGATTTTGCAAAACGTTCCCACCTACCTTTGTTGGGAACAGAAGCAGTTAGAGTATGTACTTGCAAATCTCGATAAGTTAGTAGTCAAATGCGCTAATGAATCTGGAGGTTACGGGATGTTAGTTGGCCCCCATGCCACACAAGAACAAAGGCAAGACTTCGCACAGCGTATCAAATCTAATCCCCGTAATTATATCGCCCAGCCTACTTTATGTTTATCGCGGGTTCCTACTCTTGTAGAGGATGGTTTTGAGGGCTGTCATGTAGATTTGCGACCCTATATTTTATATGGCAAAGAAATTCACGTTCATCCAGGTGGATTAACTCGCGTTGCGCTAAGGAAAGGCTCTTTAGTAGTTAACTCCTCCCAAGGCGGCGGAACTAAAGATACTTGGGTTTTGTGCGAACGACCTCAATCTCAATTTCAATCACAATCTCAGTCATTTCAGTCTCAATCTCAGTCTTAATATTAAGGTGAGCAATCCCCACGTTAATATTGTTCTTTCACACCCCCCATTCCCTACTTCCAATGCTTAGTCGAGTTGCTGATTCAATCTACTGGCTAAATCGTTACGTGGAAAGGGCAGAAAATATTGCCCGGTTTATTGATGTCAATTTCAATCTAATTCTTGATTCTCCTACAGGCGCACAGTGGGAACCTTTGGTACGAACTACGGGCGATTTGCCAATTTTTCAGAAACAATATGGTGAGGCAAACGCCGAAAATGTAATTCAATTTCTCACATTTGACAGCAAATACCCTAACTCTATACTGTCTTGTCTCCAGGCGGCGCGGGAAAATGCTCGTTCTATTCGGGAAATCATTTCTTCGGAAATGTGGGAGCAAGTAAATGCATTTTACTTAATGGTGAAAGAAGCGGCTGTACAACAGTCATTATCAGAGCTTTCTGCTTTTTTTACAGAGGTAAAATTGGCGGGTCACTTGTTTGCTGGGGTGATGGATGCCACGCTGACGCATAACGAGGGTTGGCATTTTGGACGCATAGGGAGGTTTTTGGAAAGGGCAGATAAAACTACGCGGATTCTAGATGTAAAATATTTTATTTTGCTGCCTTCAATTAACTATGTTGGCACTGCGCTAGATGAAATTCAATGGATGGCTTTACTCAAATCAGCTAGCGCTTATGAAATGTATCGCAAATGCAAACAACATAGAATTACGCCGACGAGGGTAGCGGAGTTTTTGATTTTGGATAGAGAATTTCCGCGTTCAATTCAATTTTGTTTGTTAGAAGCAGAGCGATCGCTGCATCAAATTACAGGGACACCCGCAGGCACTTGGCAGACTCCCGCAGAGCGTGCTTTAGGCCGCTTGCGTGCGGAGTTGGACTATATAACAATTGAAGACATTATTAAAAGGGGACTGCATGAATTTTTAGACGATTTACAGGGGCAGATTAATGATGTTGGGGCTAAAACATTTGAGACATTCTTTTCACTTAAACCCATCGGTTAGCTAGCTGCTAAAAACTTTCCTACTAAGATTAAAAACTTGCGTTACAAAATTGCTCATATCACCACGTATACTTACACGCAACCTGTTGAGTTAGCGCCTCATATCGTGCGGTTGCGCCCCCGTAGCGATCGCTCTCAGACACTCCATTCTTTTTCATTGGAAGTCGTACCCGAACCTGCTGGTATCTCTGACATCCTTGATATCGAAGGTAATTCGATTGTGCAGATGTGGTTTAAAGAGCTAACTTCGCAACTCAAGATAGAAGTGCGATCGCAGGTTGAAACTCATTGTGAAAATCCTTTCAACTACCTTTTAGACCCTTGGGCAACTCAGCTACAAATTGATTACCCAGCCTCAACACTCACTCAGCTACAGCCTTACTTCCACCCATTAGGAATAGCTACATCTGTAGACATGGCGGTGTCTAATTTAGCTCAAGAAGTTTGGCACTCTACTAATGGTAATACTGTTGCTTTTCTAGGCGAACTCAATCAAAGATTATACCAAGATTGCAAGCAAACAATTCGCGAAACAGGCGAACCTCTGCCTGCTGGTATCACCTGGAATCAAAAATTAGGGTCTTGTCGCGATATAGCAATCGTATTTATTGAAGCTTGTCGTGCTGTTGGTTTAGCATCACGATTTGTTAGTGGCTATAATGAAGGCGATCCCGACCAAAACGAGCGACATCTACATGCATGGGTAGAAGTTTATCTCCCTGGTGCGGGTTGGCGCGGATATGACCCCACGCAGGGTTTAGCTGTTGCTGACCGACACATAGCCATAGTTGCTAGTGCATTGCCGCGCAATGCTGCCCCTATTTCTGGAACTATTCGCGGCGGCGGTACGCAAGCTGCTATTAATTACGATTTATCTATTGTTAGTTGTTAGTTGGAGAAGGTGGGCAATGCCCACCCTACAACTCCAAAATCATCTAATCGTCAGTAGAGATATCTTCTAGAATCTCTTCCCGATAATGTTCCCATTCCAGGTTCGGCATATGGTCGAAGGCTTGTTTAAGAGATGCTTCCCACAAATTGCGAATCTTAGCTAAATACGGGTCTCTCAGACGCAGTTGCAATCGATGCCTGACGGTAAATGTATCTACTTCGTACATTACCATACTAATCGGTGGCCCCACAGAAATATTAGATTTCATGGTTGAGTCAATCGACAGTAGGGCACATTTTGCTGCTGCTTCTAAAGGAGTTTGATAAGTGAGGGTGCGATCTAAAATCGGTTTGCCATATTTAGTTTCTCCGATTTGTAAAAATGGCGTTTCTGGTGTGGCTTGAATAAAGTTTCCTTGGCTGTAAATTAGATAAAGTTGGGGTTCTTCTCCCTTAATTTGTCCGCCCAAGAGAATGCTACATTTAAAATCAATTCCATCTTGCTTTAGCCACTGTTTGTCTTGGTCGTGAATTATCCGGATTTTGTTACCAATATAACGGGCAATTTCGTATAAGCTCGGTAGCGTATGGAGATTGGATTCTTCTTGCGTTTTGAGGTCTTTACGCAGCAAAGTCATCACGCCTTGGGTGATGGAAAGATTGCCGGAGGTACACACCAAAATAACCCTGTCTCCAGGATAAGAAAAGTCAAATAATTTTTGATAAGTAGAAATATAATCTACTCCAGCATTGGTGCGAGAGTCAGCTGCTATGACTAACCCAGACTGGTTGATGATGCCAAGGCAATAGGTCATATCGATTTTGAATGCACGGATTTGGAATTTTTCATTAAATTATTTACGCGCTAGGCCGCTTTAACTAAGTAGGGTGGGCACTGCCCACCCTACTGATAGCTAATAGCTTTTATTATCCGCGAATTAGTTCCTTAAACCTGTAATTCTTCCGCAGGGGGTTAAAAGCTGGCTCGGCGATCGCTAGTAATCGGTAGTGGCTGGGATTGAGACAAATGGCCTCTTCTAGACTTTCCAACGCTAGCTCGATCATGCCTTGTGCAGCAGCACAAGTAGCTTTACTGTACCAAGCCTCTGCATCGTTGGGATTGAGTTCGGTTGCTAGATCAAAGCTAGCGATCGCATCTACTCGTCTTCCAATGTGGCGCAGTGCTTCACCTCGGTCGTACCACACCCAACTTGCTAAACCTAAATCTTGTCCACATCTATTCCAGTCCGGTTGTACTTCAAGGGCTTTGTCGTAGCTGGCGATCGCTCCATCCCAGTTGCCTGACTCGCTCAAAGCGTGTGCCCGTTGATACCATGCCCAGTAATTATCCAACTTCAACTCAATGGCTTTGTCGTAGCTGGCGATCGCTCCATCCCACTGACCCAACTCAGAGTGAGCAATGCCTCGGTCATACCAAACAACATCGTTTGAGGGTGAATATTCCAGCGCTTTGTCATAGCTGGCGATCGCCTCTTCCCACCGTTCCATTCCATCTAGCACTTTCCCGCGCCCGTGCAAGGCTAAACTAGATTTTGGTTTAATTTCCAAAGCTTCGTCATAGCTGGCTAGCGCCTCCTCCGATCTACCCAGAAGCCTCAACGCCTCGCCTCGCCGATACCAAACGGAGTAATCTCTACGTCTAACCTTGAGGGCTTGGTCGAAACTAGCTACTGCTTCGTCACAGTTTTGCAAGTCGTACAGCGCCAAGCAGCCTCGGTCATACCAACTCCAGAAATCTTCCGGTCTAATTTGGGTAGCTTTGTCGTAGCTGGCGATCGCATCTTCATATCGTTCCAGATGCCGCAACGCTTTTGCTCGCTGATACCAACTCCAGAAATCCCCCGGTCGAACTTCCAAAGCTTTGTTGTAGCATCTGAGCGCTTCTTTGTAGCGATTTAACTCATCTAGGGCATTACCCCGCTTGTACCACGCCCAGTAGTCTTCTGGTTTGCACGCGATCGCTTCATCATAAGATTCGATTGCTTTTTCATACCTACCTCGAATCCGCTGTGCCTCGCCGCGCCGATAGCAATCCCAGTATGCTGCTTGCTCTGCTGCCGTTTCACGGCTGCTTATTTGTATATGTTTCCCACCGACAAACTCTTGAATTTTGTTCATAGCATCTATTACACAACAAAGGACGAATCTAAGTTACAGAGTCCTTCACGTTAACATACAAAATTGAAATTTTTCATCTCACCTGATGCTTTCAAAATCAAAGACTGTTTTTGCTATTTTCTGATAGACGGTGGGATAAAGTTCCATCGCTCGTTGGAAGGTTTCAAGTGGTTTGTCAGCATTGCCCTTCGCTAGACTAACAGCAACCTTTGGCATACCTCGTTTGGTTTTCACGCCAGGTATTTATCGATACAAGCGATCGCATTTATCATTACCCCCAGCTATTGCACAACCCATCGCCGCGCCTTTACTACGCCCAGAAGTCGTATGTTCGGCTATCTGGGGCTTGCAGAAACTGCTAGTGCTTCTTTTTAACAACCCAGATGCAAAAGCAATTGAGCTTAGTGATACCAAGCTCAATTGTTTTCCGGTCGCCTACCAAAGGTCTATAGATAGGAATATTCATATTAGAACCTAGCCGCTTGACATAAGATGCTTTGCTCGGAAGAACTATACACCGAGAGGAGGGTAAATAGGAGCTTTGAGCTTATAGAGAAGCCAATTAACCGCGTCTTGAGTTTTGAATTAATAGCTCATAAGAGTACGCTTAACTCCTAACTCCATACCAATTCCCTCTTAGTCTTTAATCAACTTCTGAATCCGCTCATAATGCCGAATTCTATCGAAATCTGAGTCAGTTCTGACTATCTGGCGGTATTTAACAGGATTCAGATTAATGGCTTGTTGTAAGGTTTGAATTGCCATTTCTACATTCTCCTGCAAAGCATAACAGCACGCCTTGTTGTACCAAGCGCTATCTTTATCGGGTTGAAGACGAATGGCTTGTTCGTAGTTAGCGATCGCTTCTTCATAGCGCCCTAAGTTATACAGCCCCAAACCTCTAAAATACCAAGCGTCAGCGTTCTCAGGATTAATTGCCAAAGCTTTGTCATAGCTGGCGATCGCTTTGTCATGGCGACCTATATTCCTTAGCGCCAGCCCCCGGTTATACCACGCCCAATGGTAATCCGGGCTGAATTCCAGCGCTCTGTCATAGCTATTGATTGCCTGTTCGTAGTAGTTTAAGTTATATAGTGCATTGCCCCGGCTGTTCCAAACTTCATAGAAATCTGGTTTAAACTCAACAGCCTTGTTAAAGCTAGCAAGCGTTTTATCATAACGGCCTAACTCACGCAGCGCCAGACCCCGGTTATACCAAGCCCAGTAGTAGTTTGGTTTAAACTCAATCGCTCTATCATAGCTATTAATAGCTTCTTCGTAGCAGCCTAAGTTCTTCAGCGCAATGCCGCGATTGTTCCATGCCCAGTAATAGTCGGATTTGAATTTGAGCGCTTGCTCATAGCTGGCGATCGCCTCTTCAAAGCGGCGCAAGTCATCTAGCGCATTGCCCCGATTGTTCCATGCTTCGTGGAATCCCGGTCTCAACGCCAAAGCATGGTCAAAAGACGCGAGCGCCTCTTCAAAGCGGCGCAGGTGATACAGCGCATTGCCCCTACTGTACCAAGCATCGTGATAATCGGGTTGAATCTCTAAGGCTTTGTCGTAGCTGGCTATTGCTTTAACGTATTCTTCAGCTCTGTTCAGCTGTAATCCTTTCTGGAAAAAGAATTGAACTTCCAAATCTTGAGCAGCAATCATTAATTCCGCCTCTACCTGTAGGAGTATCTAAGTATAGAATGCCCAAAACAATAGCATGATGCAACAACCAGGTTCGACTTTTCGTACATAAATTTTGCTTAAGCGCAAAGTCGAATCAGATTAACCATCTAGTAAGGGATTCAGCTCCTACGGAACAAGGCAAATATACTTATCACCTGCTGCTGGCGGCAGGGCGATCGCGCCCCTTAGCTCTGTTTTAACAGACCGCTCTATTCATAGGGAGCGAATAAATACTTAGTGAGAAAATGCGTTAACGTCTCTAGCGCGGCACGCTTTGTAGTCTCGCTAGCAAAGTGCTTGAATGAAGCTTGTTAGGGGATTGAAATATAGGTGGCGATCGCTTGTTCAAATTCCCCTGCTAGGAAAACACTTGAGCAACTTTTTCTGTAGTATTGCTCATAGCATCGAGCTTGCTGACGTGCGATGATTTCATGTTAACGAAGACGCACAGAAAGACAGCATGACTGAACAACCAGGCTCTGTATACCGCACCGAACGCGACTCGATGGGCGAAAGGCAGATCCCTGCCGATGCCTACTACGGCATCCAGACGCTACGGGCAACAGAAAATTTCCCGATCAGCGCCCTCAAACCTTTACCAACTTACATAGATGCCTGCGTGCTGATCAAGAAAGCAACAGCGATCGCTAACGCAGAACTTGGCTGCATTCCCGAAAATATTAGTAATGCAATTGTAATCGCCGCCGATGAAGTTCTTGGCGGTAAATTCCGCGACCAGTTCGTTGTTGATGTATACCAAGCTGGTGCTGGTACTTCGCACCACATGAATGTTAATGAAGTTCTGGCAAATCGGGCGCTAGAAATATTGGGCGATGAGAAGGGAAATTACAAGCGCGTCAATCCCAACGACCATGTAAATTACGGTCAGTCCACCAATGATGTAATTCCCACGGCTATTCGCATTGGTGGATTGGTGGCGTTAGAGCGATCGCTAGAACCAGCATTATCATCCGCGATCGCCGCCTTGGACAACAAAGCCGATGAATTCAAAGATATCGTCAAATCTGGCCGAACCCACTTGCAAGACGCCGTGCCAGTGCGACTGGGAGAGTCTTTCCGCGCTTGGGCGCAAATCCTCTCAGAACACGTAATTAGGATAGAAAGAGCGTCTGAAGATTTGATGAGTTTGGGGTTGGGTGGCAGTGCTGCTGGGACGGGGTTAAATACTCATCCAAAATACCGCGATCGCGTCGCTCAAATATTATCAGAATTAATCGACCAACCTTTGCGACCTGCACCGCACATGATGGCGGCAATGCAGAGTATGGCACCTTTTGTGAGCGTGTCGGGTGCGTTGCGGAACTTAGCCCAAGATTGCGTCAAAATTTCTCATGATTTGCGACTGATGGATTCGGGGCCGAAAACTGGGTTTAAAGAGATTCAACTGCCGCCAGTACAACCAGGATCGTCAATTATGCCAGGGAAGTACAACCCCGTGATGGCAGAAATGACATCAATGGTATGTTTTCAGGTTATGGGATATGACACAGCGATCGCGCTTGCGGCTCAAGCTGGGCAACTAGAATTAAACGTGATGATGCCGCTAATTGCCTATAACCTGATTAACGGTATTGAAATTTTGGGCAATGCTATAAGCGCACTAACAAACCAGTGTATCAAGGGAATAACAGCCAAGAGCGATCGCTGTCTTGCTTATGCAGAAGGTAGTCTCGCCCTAGTCACCGCCCTCAATCCTCACATAGGCTATCTCAATGCCGCTGCCGTAGCTAAAGAATCTTTAGAAACTGGAAAATCCCTGCGCCAGATAGTCCTAGAGCGCCAATTGATGAGTGCTGAAGACCTAGCCAAAGTGCTAGATCTCGATAAAATGAGCGCCATGCCCAGCTCTAATCCTGATAGTCTGTAGCTATCACCCTGTAAGCATTGCGTAAAGCAGATTTTTGGAGATATCCATGCAAGAAGGCACTACAGAAATAACATTTCATTATGACAACGGTAATGCAGAGTCGTTTAATCTTCCTCTGCCTGCTGAAGAATTACAGCCACAAATACAGTTGTTGTTAGAAAGACCTTGGTTGATACTGCATCTGTTCGATCAAACGGTTTTTATCTGTACCGCCAGAGTTGTCAAAGTTGAAGTTAAGCCGCCTATGCCTCAACTTTATGGAGTGGGCGTGTTCGCCGATTGCGAACGGGTGACGGCACTCACGAGAAGCCGATAATAAGAGTTTTGAGTATTGTAGGGGCGATCGCCCCCGTGTCCCTCGTGAGTTTTGAATTAATAAAAATGATGTCACCAAGTGTTAGTTTAATTCGCGCTAACTCCTACGAGCGCCAGTTATTGCGGGCGTATTTGGAAACTCTGTTGGAGCCTTTAGGAGGGATGAGCAGTTTTGTTAAGAAGGGCGATCGCGTCCTTCTCAAACCTAACTTACTCACAGGCTCTCGTCCCGGTAAAGAATGCGTTACGCGCCCAGAGATAGTTCACTGCGTCGCCCAAATGGTGCAAGAAGCTGGCGGTAAACCGTTTTTAGGCGATGGCCCCGCTTTTGGCAGCGCGCTGGGTGTGGCGAAGGCTAATGGTTATTTGCCTCTAACTGAGGAACTGAATTTGCCTATTGTGGAATTTCACGGCAAGCGTTATGAGACGGTCAGCGAAGAGTTCAACCACCTGCTGCTGTGCAAAGAGGCGATTGATGCTGATGTGGTGATTAACTTGCCCAAGGTGAAATCTCACGTCCAGCTAACGATGACAATGGGCGTCAAGAACCTCTTCGGCTGCGTCCCTGGCAAAATGAAGGCGTGGTGGCACATGGAGGCTGGGAAGGATAGCGCCCGTTTTGGCCAAATGTTGGTAGAAACGGCACGCGCAATTAACCCAGATTTGACGATTATCGATGGTATCATCGGTCACGAAGGAAATGGCCCCAGCGGTGGCGAGCCACGCTTCCTGGGCTTGCTAGGGGCATCTAAGGATGTGTTTGCTCTGGATCGTGCGTTGGTGGAAATCCTTAATGTAAATCCTCTGCTTGTGCCTACTGTGGAGGCTTCTATGAGGCTAGGACTTTGCTCAACGTTGGAGGCGATTGATTTTCCCCAACTGCGACCCGAGGAGCTAAAGCTGCAAGATTGGAAACTGCCCGAGGCTTTAATGCCTATCGATTTCGGTATGCCCCGCGTAATTCGCTCGACGTTTAAGCATCTCTATATTCGCTTTATCAAAGAGCCGATGAATGCCTATGCTGGCAGATAAATTGAAGGAATGTAGTGTTTAGTAAATTTTGTTACAACGGGTAATAAAAGCAGCAGCGTAAGCTAATACCACCCTCCGATTGCTTTAAGAAAACCGCCCTTATTGTAGAGGCGGTTTTTTATTGGCTATGGGCATGACTATAAGCAAGTCGAAACGATTTCCATCCCACCAGGGAACAAGGGGTGTAATGCGCTTCAAGAGTTTTGGCTATTTTAAATATGAATCCGTTGGTTGACTGGAGGAAGGTTTGCACGGCTTGTTGGTTAATGCTGCGATCGCCATTACCGTTACTTTAAGCGATCGCGTAGGTATATTTAACGGCTAAAAAAATTGTTCATCCCTCAAAAGTAGTAAGTAATACCGAAAAGTATATAAAAGGGTAGATTCTAGTCGAGATTGTTTTCTAGAAGACAGTAGGCGAGTGAGGAATGGTTACAATTAAGGTTAGAGGGGTTTAAAAATTTATCCCTTGTTACGTTCAATTGACCGAGTTGAGTTTAAAACGAATTTATGGAATCCAGTGGCTCGTCTGCCAACGCAAGTGACCAACCTCCGCCAAGGTGGGCAGAGATTTTGGGAACTGTCATTGCTGTCGTAACTCTGACGCTACCAGTGTTTGCGATCGCTAACTACTCTTCAAGCAGCAGCGTTGAGGCTTGGCAACAAAATACGTCCTCTATAGCCAGAGAGGCAAAGTAATTCTGGGAAAACTGATTTTACAAGAGAACGTGATAGATGTCCTTCTTCCCGTAGAATGCGATCGCGGGGGTTAGTCGAAACTTGGTGGGAAGGCTCGACCATTACCCACAATTCTCGTGCAACCCCCCTATTCGCTGTATTGCTTGGAGAAAAGTCGTGGATTTATCACGCATTCCTGCTCAACCTAAACCCGGCCTGATCAATGTTCTGATTGAGATTGCTGCCGGGAGCAAAAATAAATACGAATACGACAAGGAGTTGGAAGCCTTGGCTTTAGACCGGGTGCTTTCTTCGTCTGTGCAGTACCCCTATGACTACGGCTTTGTACCAAATACTCTAGCTGATGATGGCGATCCGTTAGACGGTATGGTAATAATGGATGAGCCAACGTTCCCAGGGTGTGTTATTGCAGCGCGTCCCATTGGGATGTTGGAAATGATCGACGGGGGCGATCGCGATGAGAAAATTCTCTGCGTCCCCGATAAAGATCCCCGCTATGCGAAGGTACGCTCCCTCCAAGATTTGGCACCCCATCGGCTAGACGAGATTGCAGAATTTTTCAAAACCTATAAGAATTTAGAAAAGAAGGTTACGGAAATTCTCGGTTGGAAAGATGTCGATCAGGTACTACCTCTGGTAGAAAAGTGCATCAAAGCCGCAAGCAAATCTTGAAAATAGCCGTACAATCACTGTGGGGAGGAAGTAAAAAGTAAAAAGTAAAAAGGTATGCATAAAGAAAAAAGGAAGAGGAAAATATTTTTTTCAACTGACTTGAAACTTTTGGCTTTTGCCTTTGAACTTGGAGCTTTTGACTTTTGCCTTGTGCCTTTTGTCTGTTGACCCCCTAGCATCTAGCCATGCAGCGCACGCTCCTTTTGGCCAAAATTCATAGTTGCACACTCACGGATGCCAATCTAAACTATGTGGGTAGTATCAGTATTGATAAAACCCTATTATCGGCAGCCGGGATATTACAATATGAGCAGGTGCAGGTTGTGAATGTTGCTAACGGGGAGCGATTCATCACGTATGCGATCGCTGCATCGGCTGGGTCGGGGGCAATTGAACTAAATGGTGCAGCAGCTCGTTTGGGTATGAAGGGCGATCGCTTGATTATTATGACTTACGGACAGGTTAGCCCCGAAGAACTAAAAACTTACCATCCGACGGTTGTCCTGGTAGACGAACACAATCGTCTGGTGGAAGTCCGCCGCTATGACGATCTGCTGATTAAGCAGCTCACTTAATTTAAAAGATGGCAGATTTCGATCCAGCGACACCAAACCCCCAGGCACTGCCTGGTAGAACCGATAGGTCAACACCTCCTACCGCCGAATTTGTTGTACAGTTTTGGGGAGTCCGAGGCCGAACTTCCGCCCCTGGCAAAGACACCATTCGCTACGGCGGTAACACTTCCTGCGTGGAAATGCGCGTAGGTGGTAAACGCTTAATTTTTGATGGCGGCACAGGTTTGCGGGTGCTGGGTAACAAAATGCTGGCGCAGATGCCTGTAGAAGGCTATATCTTCTTTACCCACTCTCATTGGGAGCGCATTCAAGGGTTCCCGTTTTTTGTACCCGCTTTCATTCGCGGTAATTGCTTTCACATCTACGGCGCAAATGCGGGTAATGGAGAATCGATGCAGCAGTGTCTCTGCAACCAGATGATGCATCCGAATTTTCCCGTCCCGATTCAGGTGATGCAGTCCGATCTGAAGTTTTATCACCTCAACCCCGGAGACACGGTGACTCTTGATGATGTCACGATTACAACGGCATCTCTAAATGACACAAATCAGGCGATAGGGTATCGCGTTACTTGGCACGGACATAGCGCCGTCTACGCGGTGGATGCGGAAGATTCCCCTGAAGATCTAAATCAAAATCTTCTGCACTTGGCAAGCGATGCCGATTTGCTGATTTGCAATGCCACTCCCGGCGGACACTTGCATCCTTCATCCTTTACAATTACTCCTTCATCAGAGGCGCCCTGGCAGACTAGCGTCGCCCTTGCCAAGGCAGCGGGCGTCAAGCAGTTGGTGATGTTCCGTCACGAACCGGACTACGATGACGACTTTCTGGACATGGTGCAAGAGGAAATCCACGCAGCATTCCCTAATGGGGTAGTAGCCGCTGAAGGGATGATTTTGTCGGTGTTTTAATGTCTGAAGTCCGGAGTCCGGAGTCCGGAGTCCGGAGTCCGGGAAATTAAACTCAAAACGTGCTACGTGACTACGCTAACGAAACCCTTTATCTAGGAGCGAGTTGTAAGGCAGCTACGGCAGCGCTGAGTTCTTGTAATTTTTGGGCAGCAATACCGTTGGTAAATAAAGCTTCTGCCTTAGTTAGACCAGATTGTAAATCTGGGGTTGCGCCACAACGCCATAGATAAAACCCAGCATTCCAGATGGCTGCGGGCATCAATTCGCAAGATTTTCCCGCGATCGCCGCCTGCATTTGCTCAATTAACTGGCTAGCAGATTCCAGGGGGACTTCTTTACCAGCCATGTCGTAATCGCGGGGATGTAACAGCAGGCGTTCTATGTCAGAACCGGGCGAACCAAAGCCTATAATCGCCGTGCGATCGCGTGGCAAGTCGCAGCTTCCTTCTAATCCTTTCACCGTCGTGTAATTCCCTGGCGTTCCCCGCAAAGCAACAGCCTTTTGGAACATTTGTTCTGTAGGGGGATGAACAAAACCAGAGACGACATGGGCATTACCAGCGTAGGGACACCAAATTAACTCTAAGGTGGCTATGGGCGGTCGTTTGCCCAGTTGATCGCGGTATTCCACCATTTCGTATGCTAAGGGGAAATGTTGGGGCAAATAGACGCATCCCAGCTTAGTTTTCTCGAACACTTGCTGTGCTTGGGCGAGAGTTAGTTTAGAGAAGTCTACGCCCAAACCCTGCCAAATATCGACTAGGGGGATACCGTATTTGGTGGGCATTACACCGCCACCTGGTATCACCACTGGCTGCCCAACTGCCGTCAGGATTAAAGCGGTTAGGGGAGTGACTGGTGCGGTGCGATCGCGCCCATCATAAGGGCTATTGAAAACCATCACTGGTGGCTCTTTGCTGCCAATTTCTTGCAACTTTGGCCCTAGTTCATCATAAGCATCCAACATTCCCGCTAATTCTTCCCCTGTTGGCCGCTTAATCCGATGAGCAATCAAAAACGCCCCTATCTGTGCGGGGGTTGCTTCCTTCATCAGCATCATCCGCATAGCAGATGCCGATTCAGCGCGACTTAAATCCTCGCTGGTGTGGGGGCCGCTGCCTACTTTTTTCAGTAATTCCCTGAAGACCGCGCTCATCTAAAAAATACTGGTAATTGGTAATTGGTAATTGGGGGTAAGGAAAAAGCTAACACGGGTAATTATTTCTTTTGCTTTTTTACTTTTTACTTTTGCTTTCCCAGTCCCTTGATATATTAGCTAGCTGCCACACTTGTGGGCTGAACAAAGGCTTTGATTGTACCATTCGCATCAATTGGGGGCATTCCCAGTTCCCGCACTAGAGAGCAGAAATGCTGAATTGGGGGAATCTGGACGCGATCGCGAGTTGTTACCAAAACGACTTGGCGGGTCAAGCCCATATCAACTATCGAGTCAGCAATTTCGCGTGAGTCTAACGTCGGTACGGGGGCAATTGGGCGGATAGCCAAAGTGCTGTCATAGCGTGCCTCAACCAAAGCTGACTGAGGCAGAAGCGCAATCAGTTCTCCCTGGCGCACAACGCCTCGGAAGGCATCAAGAGTATTTAACTCCAAAGCCGCTTGGAGGCTGGCTCCCTGCCGCAAAAATCGCTCTTGCACCAAACGTTGCATACCGTAGCCATCCTTAAATACCGCTTGCGGGTAGCCGACGAGTGCTGACCAAGGTACTCGGTCATACTGTGCGAGTGGATGATTTGCCGCCATCAAAACTTCGATGGGTTCATTGTAGAGGACTTCGACGACAATTTCTGGGCTAGCGGTTAAAAAGCGGTTATTCATGACGATCGCTACATCCACCATGCCATCGCGGAGGACTTTGAGAGCGCGATCGCTGCCTAGTGCGGTGACTCGCAACTGCACTTCGGGATAGTCGCGACAAAATTGTTGCAATACTGGTGGCAAGTAGTGGGCGCATACCGAGTGAATCGCCGCCACGCAAAGTTCTGGCTGCTTTCCTGCCTTTAAATCCTCTAACTCTTGGCTTGCAGTTTGCCACTCTTGACATATCTTGCGGGCGCGGGGCATAAAGCGCTCTCCGCCCAACGTTAATTTTGCCTGAGCCGTGCGATAAAACAGTGGCAAACCCAAGTCTGCTTCTAGTCCCTGGATTTGGCGGCTGATAGTAGACTGGGTGACGCCACATTTTCGCGCCGCTTGCTGAAAGCTGCCAGTTTCAGCGACAGACAGAAAGGCTTGTAACTGTTCGATCCGCATGGTGCTGTAAGCTAGATCACATTTTGTAATGCACTGACCATAACGGATTTAGAAATGTCTTTTGGTAGAGCTTGATACAGATATGGGGGGATAGGGTTTTGAGTTTTGAGTTTTGAGTTTTGAGTTTTGAGTTTTGAGTTTTGAGTTTTGAGTTTTGAGTTTTGAGTTTTGTTAGCGTAGCCAAGTAGCACGTTTTGAGTTTTGAGTTGTAGAGACGCGATGCATCACGTCTGAGTTTTGAGTTTAATCTCCTACTCTCCCCTCCTCCCAAGACTCCGGACTTTTAATCGCCATTACTAATTTCTTGTCTGGCGATCGCTACTCCTTGTTTTAATGCGGGTGTCAGGCTATCATCGGCTGCTAGTAGCTCTAATCGCTCTTTGACATGGGGAAATTTTTTCAAGGCGGCGATCGCGTGCAATCTTACGCCAGCATCTGAATCTGCCAACATTTGAATTAGTGCTGATACAGCAGGCGACTGTGCTAATTGTCCTAATCCCATAGCGAGAGCTTGTTTGACGCTGGGAGCCTGAATTGCGGGATGTTCTGAGTTTATGGCGTTAATGAGAATATTAGCCGCTAATGGGGTTAAATTTGGCTCCTCAATTCGCCCCAGAATTGTGATAATTTCCTGTAGAGACGTGGCCGATAATGTGTTTTCATTCAATGCTTGTTGTAAATATTGTAGGGCTGTTGGAGTTGCCATCCAGCCGAGCGAGCGCACGATATAAACTTGTAAAGGCACCGGGGTATGAGGAGAGCTGAGAACTTGAAACAGTTCCATTGCGGCGGCGTCTGTTTTTAGTCTTCCTAGTGCGATCGCGGCTTGTTGACAAACTTCTTGATTGAGGTCGAATAGTAGAGGTTTGAGGTGGTTTACCAAATCCAATTTTGTGACTAAATCAGGGCGCATACCTAAAGCGATCGCGGCTTCTTTTCTAACGGATGCGGCGGTGTCTTTGAGGGCGTTTATTAGTACGGGCGGTATGCGTTCGTCATGGAAACTACCGAGTGCTTCAATAGCAGCAACACGGACGGAGACTTCAGGATCTTCGACGACACTTAATAAAGGCGTAATGGTATCGCCCTTGCGGATTTGGGCGAGACTGCGGACTGCTAAAAGCCTAGTGTCTTCTGTTGCTAGTAGAGTAGCGAGCGAGTCAACAGTTGAGGAACCTAGATTCGCCAGTGCTTCTGCTGCTATTACGGTTAAGTCTTCATCGTCAGATGTTTGTAAAAGCGATACCAGAGCAGTTATAACAGATGGATCGTTAAATTCTCCTAATAGACGACCAGCAAACCAGCGTGCTTCTTGCTCGGCGTCTTCGTCTTCGAGGATGGAAATTAGGGGAGCGATCGCAATGCGTCCGAGTTTGGGTAAAATTTTAGCCACTTCCCAGCGTTCGTTAAAATCTCCAGATTCTAAAACTTCTAATGCAAGATTTAGGATTTGGTCTAGGTAAGCATCTGGAAGTGTTTCGCTATCTTTACCGAGTAGTTCTTGTAGACATTGATTTAGCAAAGACCAGTTTCTTTGCTGGGCGGCGATATCTGCCCGATCTAGAATATTCAACGACATAATTTAAGGTGGCAGTAGCTAAAGTTTTTGGTTAATTTGGGTACAATTCCCCGTTAGATGTTTGTAATTTAATTTGAGCAATAATAAGTTTTTAGATCAAGTGTTCTAACGGTAGATGATGTAAAAATAGCATTTATTTGTTGAAGCGATCGCACTGGGAGGTCTTGAAGAGGTAGAACCGCCGCGAGCAGAGGGGGGATAGGCGATCGCGCTTTGTCGTCATATAGCGCCCAAGTCGTCTACCACCATTATTTGCACTTCTGTCACCCGCCTGAGTATGGCATCGTTAGCCAAAAATGCTTCACATTCTGCTGCTAAAGCTACAACAATTTGAAAGGCATCTGGTAGTGCTAGATTGTGTCTAGCTCGAATTTTGCCAGCTTGCAGTGCGATGTCTTGGTCAATTGGTGAATTGCCCAGTAAGCAAAATCGCGCTATACTAATTGCGCTTTTCGTTTCTCAATTTCGGCAATGGGTAATAACAAAGTATCCTCTATCTGGTACCGCAGCTCAACGCTCGCATAGCAATCGCTATCCAGGCACTCCATCAACAACAAAGTGGCCTCGTAGTACTCCGCTAAATTTTTTTCCTGCTCATAGCTGAATGGCCAGTTATAAGCAATATCGCGATAATTTATCATCAAAACGTTTAATTTTTTACCCCAAATATCACCGTTATCTTTCCACCATTTATTAAATCCTTCTTCGTTTTTATTGGAGTCAGGTAGTTCGTCTTTGAGTTGTTGTAACGCTCGCTTTAGTTCAGGCTCAAGTTGATGGTTATTAAGGACGTTATCAAGGTCATCAGCAAGGGCATTCTCCGGGGAAAATCCAGCGCTAAGGCCAATGTCAAGAGTTCGATAGAGAGCTAGGTCAAGACCAAGACCATTTTGTAGCAAAGAAGCATCCCCACACTCGACGACATAAGACTCTAGATGCTCAAGACCAAGGGCATCGGCAAAGTCAAGGCTATTATCAATAAAAAGGTGATCTATGAAGGTATCAGCATCCTCAAGACAAAGGTAAAAAGCGCGGACAGATGCTGCTGTATAAGGAAGTTGGAGGGAAAGCGATTTTTGATTGGCCCAGCTGAGGAAATGCTGTAACTTCTCATCATCTGCTACAAGTGCATCAACTTTTTCTTTCATTAACAGCAACAGACGGTCTGCGCTGGGCGACATTCCAACCGCTAGTAAAAAGACTTCCCGCCAGCGTTTATCCGTGATGTGGCTGACCAGATTTTGCAACGCATCCTCTGATGACTGCTTCACAACAACAATTTCTCTAGCAGTGAAATACTCGTGAAATGTCAGATGGGAAAACGAGTAAATTCTTTTAGCTCGTTCTACCAATAAGCCGTGTTGATATTCAATTGAACGCAGAACCAATTCGCTGTCTATTTGCAATGCTTCCGGATCGGTATTAGCATCGGGTAAATTGCGGATGTAATCTGTGATGTATTGCTCCGCTACTTTCTGCTTGAAGAAATATTCACCCCCTTCAAACGTAGTCAGGGCAATTTTGCTGAGTAACTCTTCCTTTCGCTGAACTGATAGCTTTTTGTAAACCTGATCGCGATAAATACCGCGGTTTGCATCCCATTTTTTCAGCAGCGCATCCAGTCCTTCTTTGTATAGTTCAGAACGATTCGCCGGAAAATCCCCAGACTCTTCAAAAACCAAACAGAGCAGCGTCAGCAGCAGCGGATTAGTCGCTAGTTCTTGGATTGGTTCATTGTCCTTGAGGTATTTAATAAAAATATCAGCTTTTACAGCTTTATTCTTAAACCAGTTGTGGGCAAAAGTAGAAATTTGTTCTTTATCAAAATCAGCAACTTCCACGTCTGTGAATTTATCAAAAGTATGTTCCCGCGCTGCAATACGGCAGGTAATAACAAATTGATTGTCACGAAACTGGGCAGATAGTTCGCGAATTTCTTTTAATACGCGCCTGTGGTCTTCTTCTCTTACTTCATCCAAACCATCCAGCAAAACTAATGCCCTACCGTGATTTATCACCTCATCTAGAGACGGTGCATGCAACCTTTCTACATCGCCCCAGGCAGAAAATTGCTGCCTAATGTATTTCAGTAAAGTTGGTTGATTTGCAGTTTCAGAAAAGTCTTTGAGTGTGACAAAAATTGGCACGCGCTTAGCCTGAAATTCGCCCCCAATACACTGAATCGCTATATGCTTTAAAAATGTAGTTTTACCTGCTCCTGGCTTACCCAAAATCATTAGCTTGTTATATTTGCTGACAGCATCCAGTCCTGGCACTCGTTCTTCAGTGACTCTGCCCAGTCCAAAGCGATCGAAATCTTCTGAGTTATAATTTTGCAGTAATTCAGTAATTTCTTTGCGCCGCAGTCCAGTTATTTTCTCCAGAATATTTACGTTGGTGTAAATATCGTTTAATCCGATAGGCTGAGTCATATCCAGCACACGCATTGTCCCGCAGCGCTCTTGAATGCTGGGTTTTATCTTTTCGCGTAGTTCTTGTACTAGGGCATCGATATTAACAGTGTTTTTGGGTGTTGGTTCAGCTAAGTCAGGTTCAGCGATTTCTTCCCAATCTAGACCAAGCTGAGAACAAATTTCCATGAAAAAATCGCAGTCAATAGAATTGCCTTTTAACAAGCTCCAAATTGTCTGGCGAGAACAACCCGCCTTTCCTGCCAAAAATTCCCGCGTCCATTTTTTACGTTTAAAAGCAGATTTTATTTTTTCTATGCCGTCTGAAGATGCCAGGAGCGATCGCCTTGCCATATCTCTAATAAAATTAATCTTGCAGTTTTATTGTAGTGGCTAACTATTACAACTTTTACAAGTCTTACATGAAGTCAAACCTTTACTCAAACTTGGTTTCAAGATCATCATGCGATGCTGTAAAAGTACATATTTGAAGCCGTTACTATGAATACCGCAGAACAAAACTACAAAGAGCTTTATTTCAACGGTCAGTTAGTCCGATTCATCAAGACAACGGAAGCTTTAATGTTGATTGCCGTAGACCTAGTTTCTGCACTTGAACTTAGCCCTTCTGCCTCAATGAAAATTCCTGATGAGTTTAAGGGATTGGGTTCTATCCAGAAAGACAAAGATGGTCAACTTTACCTTTGGAAACATCAAGTATTGACAGTTAAACAGGATGGACTGTTAGATGTCCTTTGCCTTGCCAATCGCAAGACTGCACTGAAATTCCAAAAATGGTATTACGAAGTCGCGCTACCTTCTATCTGGGGAACAGACAGCACCAGTGCTTGAGAAAACAGAATCTGGCGGCTAGAAATCGCGGCTAGACAGACTAAGCCCGCGCAGGCGGGTTTTATTTTTTTAGGATGGAGGAGTAGAGCGATCGCTCCTCTTTTAACATTAAGAGCGCGATCGCTTATTCATTTTTGGCAAAGATTGTCGCTGGGGGTAACTGCGGATACCTAGCGCAAATATTTATTTTTATTACCCTATACTCTAGTCAATAGTGCAGATGTACTGGTATTTATAAATTAAAGATATGGCGCTTTCAGCTGAATGATTCCCCTACAACTGGTTCTAAAAAACTTCCTCAGCTATCGCGATGCAACGCTAGACTTTAGCGGCTTGCATACCGCCTGCATCTGTGGCTCCAATGGCGCGGGGAAATCCTCCCTCCTCGAAGCTATCACCTGGGCTATCTGGGGTGAAAGCCGCGCCGCTAGTGAAGATGATGTCATCCACGCGGGTGTTAACGATGCTCGGGTTGATTTCACATTCCAAAATCAATCCGTAATTTATCGCATCATTCGCGCCCGCACCAGAGGACACGGCGGTTCGATAGAATTTCAAGTACAAACTCCCTCTGGCTTTATCCCTTTGACTGAGCGCGGGATGAAGGCTACTCAGCAGTTAATTCACCATCACCTCAAGCTCGATTACGATACTTTCGTAAACTCAGCTTATCTGCGTCAAGGTCGGGCTGATGAATTTATGCTCAGAAAGCCTAACGAGCGCAAACAAATTCTCGCCGATTTGCTCAAACTTTCTCACTATGAAGAATTGGCGGAGCAGGCTAAAGATGCATCGAAGCACCACAAAGCACAGGCGGAACAACTAGAACAGAATTTACTCTCAATAGAGCAACAACTGCAACAACAGGATGCGATCGCATCTCAACGCGCTACCCTCGAAACCCAACTAACCGAACTTCAACAAGCACAAACCGCTGACACCGAAAAGCTGCAAAGTCTCCAAGCTATTGGACACCAGCGCCAAACTTGGGAACAACAGCTCACTTTGCATCGCCAGCAATATCGCAATCTTTCACAAGACTGCGATCGCCTCCAACAAGAAATCGCCAACAACCACCGCCAACAGCAAGAACTCGAAGCCTTACTATCTCAAGAAGACCAAATTAGCGCCGGACTCGCTACTTACCAAAACCTGCAACATCAGGAAGAATCTTTCAGCGCGAAATTTGAAGCCGACACAGAAATAAAATACGAACGCGGCGAAATTCAAAAACAGCTTGATAAGGAAATCACCGAACTTAATCTACAACTCAGACAAGCCGAAGGACAGTTAGAAGAAAAGCGGCGATCGCGTCAGGAAATTCAGCAAACACTCAGCCGCATTCCCGAAGTTGAAGCGGGACTTGCACGCCTCCAACAAGCACGAACTTATCTAAATTATCTCGATCAACTGCAAGTTCAAGTAACTCCCATCCTTCAACAACGCAACTCACTCCAAACCCAACTCGATCGCGTCCATACTCGATTAAATGCCCGTTTAGACGAACTTCGCTCCTCAGCTTCGCAGCTACAAGTCCAACAGCAACGCCAACCCCGGCTACAACAAGCCGTCATAGAAGTTGTCGGACAACTCGAACAACTAGAGAAGAAGCGCGTCTATCAACAGCGCGTGCAGGAAAAAGGGCTAGAACGGCGCAGCTTTGTGGAACGTTTGCAGGAAAAGCAGCGGGAATATGAAGTAAAAATCGGAGAACTGACGCAAAAGCTGCAAATGCTGTCGGAACCTGGTGCTAGCTGTCCCCTGTGCGATCGCCCGATGGATGAAAACCACACTCACCACGTTTTGGAAAAAACCCAAGCTCAGCAACAAGAAGCCGAACAGCAATTCTGGGTAGTGCGCGAGCAATTAACGGCTTCTGAACGCGAACTCCAGGTATTGCGTCACGAATACGCGCAATTATCGCAAGAATTGGCTCCTTATAATTCTTTGCTAGAGCAACGCGGGCAGTTAGTGGCGCAACTGGAAGCAACAGGTGATGTGCAAACTCGGTTGCAACAACTTGCACAAGAAGCAGAAGGAATAGAGCGATCGCTCTCCTCTAACGACTATGCCATCGATGTGCAAGCACAATTGCAGCTAATCGAACAACAACTGCAACAACTCAACTACAACGAACAAACCCACGCCTTAGCCAGAGGTGAAGTAGATCGGTGGCGCAAGGCGGAAATTGAACAAGGAAAAATAAAAGAAGCAAGTAAGCGTCAGACACAAATTGATGCCGAAATACCAGCACTGTTGGAGAAAATTTCCAACTTGCAACGCCAAATAGAAGAATTGGTTTCTTCTTCGGAATTAGCGGAAGAAATTGCTTTCCTAACTCAACGAATTACTGAAATTGCCTATGATAGATCGCAGCACGATGCGCTCAAAAAGTCCGTGCGCGAGGCTAAGTCTTGGGAATTGCGCTACGAACAACTGCGACAAGCACAGCAGCAATATCCTTATGTAAGACAGCGATCGCAGGATTTGGCAGAATTGTTAGCAACTCGCCAAAAAGAGCTGCAAGCGGCAAATGTCCAGATACAAGCTGTTATCCAGCAGCTAGAGCGATCGCCGGACACCAAGCGAGAAATACAATCTCTAGAACAACAGATATTCTTGCGGCGGCGTCAGCTTGATGGAATGCTAGCAGAGCTGGGGCGTCTGCAACAACAACAACAGTATCTAGAAAGTCTGCAAGCGCAGCATTCTTCCCTCACCACTCAACGCCAAACAGCGCAGCGACAATATCGCGTTTATCAAGAATTAGCCTTAGCTTTTGGTAAAAATGGCATCCAGGCGATGATGATTGAAAATATTTTGCCTCAGTTGGAAGCGCAAACTAATTCTCTCTTGTCGCGTCTAAGTGCAAACCAATTGCACGTCCAATTTGTTACCCAAAGGGCTGGGCGTAGCGGTCGCTCTTCTAAAAAAGCGGCTAAACTTATCGATACCCTTGATATTTTAATTGCCGATGCTAGGGGTACGCGCCCTTATGAAACTTATTCAGGTGGGGAAGCGTTTCGGATTAACTTTGCAATTCGTCTGGCTTTGGCGCGACTCTTGGCGCAACGGGCGGGTACGGCGTTGCAAATGCTGATTGTGGATGAGGGTTTTGGGACGCAGGATCAGGAAGGGTGCGATCGCCTGGTTGCAGCAATTAATGCGATCGCCTCCGATTTTGCCTGCATCCTCACCGTCACCCACATGCCTTATTTCAAAGAAGCTTTTCAAGCCCGTATTGAAGTTTACAAAACCCAAAACGGTTCTCAGTTAAGCTTATCCATCTAGGTCTATCTTTACCCTGCTATGCCCGCGTCAAGTAATATCCACCCCCGTAAAACTAAGCTGTCCTAAATTTAATTTGCCTATAGGCAGCAGTCAAACGTCTTGAAGCGCATAGCTTTTCTTTCTTTTGCCAGACAGCTTTTTAACTTTTGACTTGCTTATTGTTTGGGGGTGGATCTGCGCTCATATTAACTTCCAGTTGGGGTAAGTACTCTCGAATAATAAATTAATTTTGTCATTGGGTACACAACATTATTTAAGGCTTTCAAGGTTTTTTTATTAATAGGCGGGCGGTTATTTTGTAATTAAGCAAATTACATTAATTTCGGTTAAACGTTCGCCGCTAGCAGCACAAACAATCGGTTATTTTTTTAGTTTCTGGGGAAAAATGAAGACTAAGGGAAGATGCTTAAAAAGAAAAAATGTGCTAAAATATGCTGAAAAATAGTGAAGTTACAATTGTTGGCGGTACTGGCATTGGCGACTTACTTAAATTGGAACGAACTCCACACCGTCCGCGAAATTAATGCAGCAGTAGTAAACGTGAGCGGTCGTCAGCGGATGCTATCCCAACGAACAGCAATGTTAGCATTAAGAATGGTCTGCACTACGGACAGAGAGGAACAGGAAAAATTGCGCTCTTGTTTGCTAGCAGACTTAGATTTAATGGAGCGATCGCACAACGGGCTGCTAAACGGCGATGCAGAAGCGAAGCTACCAGGTCATCCTTCAAAAGTTGTCAAGGCAATGTATTTTGAATTGCCTATTAATCTAGACCAACGGGTACGTCAATATATTAAGGAAGCTAGAGCATTGGCGCTTTCGAGAGCTGATGAACTCGCACACGATAATCTTCATCTGCGCTACATTCTTACAGCGGCTTCAAAAGAATTACTTGAATCTTTAGATGCAGTTGTCAGCCAGTATCAAAAAGAAAGTGAAGCTGAACAACTAGCTATAGAAATTAATCAAGCTGAACTATATCAACAAAGTTGTGCGGCTACTGCTCAGGCTATTGCACAAGCCAAACAATTAGAGCAAGCTTTAGAGGAACTGCGGCAAGCTCAAACGCAGCTAATTCAGACAGAGAAAATGTCAGCTTTGGGGCAGTTAGTAGCAGGTGTTGCCCACGAAATAAACAACCCTGTGAGTTTTATTCACGGCAACCTGAGCCACGCCAGCAATTATGTCAAAGATTTGCTGGAGCTAGTACAGCTTTATCAACAAGAATTAAGCAACCCCACGCCTTATTTAAAAGATCGTTCCGAAGACATCGATCTGGATTTCTTGGAGGAAGACTTACCCAAAGTTATGTCGTCTATGAAAATGGGGGCGGATCGTATTTGCCAAATAGTGCGTAGCCTACGCAATTTCTCTCGCACTGATGAAGAAGTTATGCAGGAGGTTGATATCCACGAAGGCATTGACGGCACCCTGTTAATCTTGCAAAATCGACTAAGAGCTTCTGGTAATTATTCAGGAATACAAGTTATTAAAAAATATGCCGACTTGCCGCAGGTAGAGTGCTATCCCGGTTTAATGAATCAGGTTTTTATGAATCTTCTGGGCAATGCCATTGATGCGCTGGAAATGGGAACCGCGCAAGATTCACCCGAAGGAAGGGTAGACGATAGGCAATGCCCGCGCCCTACTATTAGCATTCGCACTGAAGTTTCACGCCCTAATGTTGTCAGCGTGAGGATTGCTGATAATGGCTTAGGTATGACAGAAGACGTTAAGGCGCGATTATTTCAACCCTTTTTCACTACAAAGCCCGTCGGTAAGGGTACGGGCCTGGGTTTATCAATCAGTTATTCGATTGTGGTTAACAAGCATAACGGCTCACTTGCGTGCGTGTCAGAATTAGGGCAAGGGACGGAGTTTTGCATTGAGATTCCCATCCGCCACGCCCAGGAATTATCTGCAACAAAATTAGGGGAACAGGGAAGTAGGGGAGAATTATCCCCAGTTCAACCTTTATTTCAATCCCTAATAGGAATTTAGGACGGCGATCGCGCGTAAATATTATTGGCAATTTACGCAAATTTGTAGTAATTAATACAAATTGCGTTTAATTTCCTGCCGACTAATGCTTTGTTTGTGGTAAGAGTATCTATGCCTTGATGGGGGCGATTTCTATGTTCGCACTCAGTTTAACAATTGCACGGACATTATAATTCAGCTATTTAGCGTAGAATTATCAGTAATTTTACGGTTGAACTTTAGACACAGTTAAAAAAATAATATTACAGCTATTTAATACTGGTTTTACTTATTGAAGTAGTTAGCTAGTGGTTGATTAAAGCAAGGTTAAGAAGTCGCATCGTGCCCAGTTAATTACAAAACAGAATGTTGTTACTGGTTCATGGTTGATTGCAATTACCGCCACCAAGTATTACATAATAGGAATATTAAGCGACTTAGTACTAACCCAACGTAAATTAAGTGTATGCGTACCTTTTTGGTTAGCTCAATCAGCGCAGAATGCCACCAAACAGCTGCGAAATTATTGCGATCGCAGTTTTTATAAACTTCAAAAGTGATCGACAACACAATGCCATTAATGGATTTGGCGTAGAATCATACCTTGTGAAAATTGACGCTGGCAATATTTACGCGAGGATAAGCTTAACTTTTCCGCGCCTCACTAATTTTTTTGCAATAGACAAATGTCGAGTAACAGCCCTGGAAACTGCGTTATGAATTGAACGGGGAAAATTTTGCCCCTACTGTAATGAACTTGTTAAAAGGACTGTGAGTGAGATCGAAGATAGAAGTTGACATTATACAAACCAGCAATCGCGAATAGGGTGCAGACGATGACAAGCTTTTCACAAACTTTAAGAACAACTTCGAGCCTAATAAATTCTCCCGGCTTCAGTCTCTCCGCGTCTATATTGGGGTCAATTTGCCCTTTCAATATAGTTTTCAACAAACATGGAGAAATTGTACAAGTTGGAGATACATTACACCTCGCAATCCCGGAATTGTCTACAGGGAAACATCTAAATCAGCACTTCTGCATCCTTAGTCCCCAAGTACAGCTTAAATTTGACGCTATTAAAAAACTTACTAATTCGCTCTTTATCATGAGATCCCTGGATAATGGGATGCAGATCGAGGGATATATGGTTTACGTTGAGGAAAATGATGTCATATTCTTTTTTGGTTCTCCTCCGCTAGCAGATTATAAAGACCAGAATAGGCTAGAGAGCAGCCTAAACGACGGCGCTGTTCAAGACTCGGTAGTTGATTATATACTCCTACTACAGGCGCAATATGTTGCCTTAGCAGAGGCCAAAAATTTACCTAAAAATTTCAATATGCAACGGTTAAACTTGGGCGATGCTGGAAGTAAACCCGAAATGGCAGCATCTGACGTGAAAGCTATATTTCAAACTTTTCCTGAATTATATTTTCGGATGCAAGCGGATGGCACGATTGTAGATTATCATGCAGAAACATCCTCTAAACGGTACGATTCACCCAGAGGATTTTTGGGTAAAAACATTAGAGATGTTTTACCAGCAGGCGTCGCCCAGCAATTCCAACAAGCTGTTGTTCAGAGTTTGAACGCTAACTCATTAGTTGCTATTGAGTATTTTTTAGAGTTACCAAAAGGTAAAAAAAGCTTTGAGGCGAGGTTATTACCTCTTCCTGAACGACAAGTTATTGTAATTATCCGCGATGTAACAGAGCGCCAGCAGGCAGAGGAAAAAATTCGCTATCAAGCTTTGCACGATCTGCTGACTGGTTTACCTAACAGGATGCTGTTTAACGAGCGGCTTTCTATCTCCTTGACTTCTGCAAGCCAACTTGGCGGTATGTTGGCGGTATGTTTTTTGGATTTGGATCGTTTCAAGACTATTAACGATACGCTAGGCCATAAAGCAGGCGATCGCTTGTTGCAATGCGTGGCTCAAAGACTCGCAGGCTGTTTGAGAGAAGGTGACACTGTTGCCCGTTGGGGAGGCGATGAATTCATTGTGTTACTCTCTCACATCAACTGTAAAGATGACGCTGCTAAAATCGCCCAGAGGATTTTGGAAGCTTTTAAACCTAGCTTCGATCTAGATGGTCATCAACTTCATATCAGCAGCAGCATTGGCATCTCTGTCTCTCCTTATGACGGTGAAGAGGGGGAAACTTTGATCAAAAATGCCGACGCTGCCTTATATCGTGCTAAACAACAAGGCCGTAATAACTATCAGCTTTACACTAAGGCGCTTAACTCCAAAGCAGAGGAATTATTAACTTTAGAAAATAGGCTCCACCGCGCCCTAGAACAGGGAGAATTTTTGGTTCACTATCAGCCTCAAGTTAATACCTCTACCGGAGAAATTATCCAACTTGAAGCCCTAGTGCGTTGGCAACATCCAGATATCGGTCTAGTTTCTCCTGCGACATTTATCCCTCTAGCTGAAGAAACTGGATTGATCGTGCCGATTGGCGAATGGGTGTTAAAAACTGCCTGTGCCCAAAATAAAGCTTGGCATGATGCCGGATTGCCTCCTGTATGCGTGGCAGTAAACTTGTCTGCAAGACAGTTTCAGCAACCAAACTTGGTAGAAATGGTGGGGCGGATTTTGTCGGAAACAGGATTAGACCCCCGATTTTTAGAGCTAGAAATCACTGAAAGCAGCGTCATGGGAAATATGGATTTTAGCAGGGCAATGCTGCGCGATTTACATAACATGGGCGTCGGCATTTCTATGGATGATTTTGGTACGGGTTACTCTTCACTGTTGTATATCAAAAATTTCCCGCTTCACGGTTTAAAAATTGACCAATCTTTTGTGCGAGATTTAACTACCGATCCAAATAATGCAGCAATCGTGACAGCCGTTATTGCTCTCGGGCACGGGCTTAATCTCAGCGTTGTGGCGGAGGGTGTGGAAACGGAAGAACAAAAAGATTTCTTGCGTAGTCTCCAGTGCGAAGTAATGCAAGGTTACTTGTTTAGCCGACCTTTATCAGTCTCTGATGCAACTAAGCTGCTGCAAAAATCCTGCATTAAAGCATTAAAAGCTTCTTGAATATCTATTTAATAGTCCTAAATTATTTGTGAATTTTTACCCTTGCTGCTGCCTTTTCCCTAGTATGTTTAAGTTTTACAACTAAAAGGGAATTGCTATATTTGCATGATGTATTGTTGGAATTGAATATTTATTCGCGCATTGCGTGACCTTACATCCATCAAAAGTTGGGGTTTGCTGAGAATGAGCATTATCTCCGAAAGTAATCCTATGCCTTGCATCACAGCTATATTTAATCATCCTAAAAATAGTATCAAGCTACTATAAGAAATAGCGCTTATTGCTTATTAAATATTTGGCGATAATCTTTAAAAATAAGTAATATAGAGCAAAAAACGCAGCTCTTAGGTGTCAAAAAATAAATCTAATAAATCAAGCTTTATAAATGAATCGTCGTTATATTCCAGTATTGTTGATGCTAGGCGCGGGTACTTTTTTGTCTATTATAGGCTGCTTAACAGTATGGAATTGGGAACAAGAACGCTTGCAGTCCTCCTTCCAAAACCAGGCAGACAAAGTGACTACAGCCATCCAGCGAAGTATCGACAGCAATTTGGAAATACTCGAAGCAACTGGCAAGTTATATGCAGCATCCGGCACGGTCGAACGCGAAGAATTTAAAATTTTCGTTGAAGATTTCTTGGTTCGTTACCCCAGTCTGCGAGCAATGAATTGGACGCGCCGCATCCCGTTAAAAGAGCGCTCGCTCTTCGAGAAAGCAATTCGAGCAGAAGGTTTTCCCAACTTTGAGATTAAAGATAGAGATGCCGGGGGTATGCTTATTTCAGCCCGCCGACGACCCGAATATTTCCCAATCACTTATGTCGAACCATTCCAAAAAGATAATAATTTTAACAAAGCCTTCGGTTTCGATCTTGGCTCCGATCCGATGCGTCGTCAAGGACTGAAAAAGGCACGCGATACAGGAAAAATGATTGCTACGGGAGCGATCAAAATTGTAACGACTGACCAACTTGGGTTTTTAACTTTACTACCCATTTACCGCAAAAATCAGCCAATAAATACTGTTTCGTTACGCCGCGAAAACTTCCAAGGATTTATTACCGGCGTTTTTCAAATTGCAGATATTATCGAAGCATCTTTGTCAGACTTGGAACTAGAGAATATTGATTTTTATCTTTTTGACAACTCTGGTTATGTTAAAGATAATTTTTTGTCTTATTACAAATCCAGCACAAAAAAGTTAATATCAGAAGCAAATAAAAATAAATTTTCCGCTATACAATCTGCTTCGGAATGCCTGAAAAAAACTACCTGTGCGCGCAACCTCAAAGTTGCAGATCGTCAGTGGTTATTGCTTATATTACCCACTTCAGAATATACGGCAATTCAATCCCACTGGGGAGCGTTGACGACATTAGCAATCGGATTACTGTTAACTAGCATTTTAACTATCTACGTGCTAATTTCGCTGCGGCATACTTTTCAGGTAGAACAATTGGTGCGCGATCGCACTGCTCAAGCCAAACAACTCCACGAAACCTTGCAAGAATTACAGCAAACCCAATCTCAACTTATTCAGACCGAAAAAATGTCCAGCCTCGGTCAGATGGTGGCTGGTGTTGCTCACGAAATCAACAATCCAGTTAACTTCATCTACGGTAATATTACCCACGCAGACGAATACATTCAACAGCTACTGGAACTACTTCGCCTCTACCACATGCACTGTAAACAAACCACCCAAATTGAGGAATATGCAGAAGCCATTGACCTTGATTTCCTAATTGCTGATTTACCTAAAATGCTGTCTTCAATGAAAATTGGAGCCGATCGCATTCGTCAGATTGTGCTATCTTTGCGGAATTTTTCTCGCCTCGATGAAGCTGAAATGAAGCAGGTTGATATTCATGAAGGTATAGATAGCACTCTATTAATTTTGCAACATCGATTGAAAGCAAAGTCAGATCGTCCGGCTATTGAAATACTTAAACAATATGATAACTTGCCCCAAATAGAATGCTACGCCGGACAAATGAATCAGGTGTTTATGAATATTCTCAGCAATGCGATTGAAGCGCTGGAAATAGAAACTGGTGAAAAAGCGCTGTTGAATCTTGACTCCGGACTACAGACTTTCGACTCCAGACTGACAATCCCTACTATTAAGATTCGCACTGAGATATTAAAGCCCAATTATGTCAGAATAATTATTTCCGACAACGGGCCAGGTATAACGGAGGAGGTAAGTAAACGGTTATTCGATCCATTTTTCACCACAAAAGCACCTGGAAAAGGGACGGGGTTGGGGTTATCCATTACTTATCAAATTGTGGTTGAAAAGCACGGAGGCTCTATTCAGTGCTTATCAAAACCGGGAGAAGGGGCAGAATTTTCTATTGAAATTCCCGTCAGCCAAAGTCGCCAACAAGGTAATTAAAAATTCAATTACGTTATTAAATATATTTTTTCAAATAATATTTACAAGAAAGTCTGTGTGTTGTAATACAGATAATATAAGTGCAGAGTGCAAAAGCGCGCTCGCACAGAAAAGCTTAGAAACCCGTAAAAACACAGATTTTATTTTTCGCTAACTTGCTTAATATTTATATAGCTCAAGGGTAGATTATAAGCTAATTGCCATAGGTGCGTCTCGAAGTTGGCAAAGAGCTTAATCTCACCATAACCTCTAGCAACTACAACCAGTACAGCAGGCTTGAGAAATTTTGCCTATTAATTGTTTTAAAAATAATATTTGCCACACCAAAAAAAATTACCAACTCAAGGAGCCTTTACCCAATGCAACAGCATCTAGCTCATACAGTGAAGCGATCGCGCAGACGATCCGCAGCTAGCTTGATGCTAGCCTTAACAGTCATGGCGATCGGTGCAGGCTGTACCCAACCACCTCAGAACAGCATAGCAACACAGCAAGATACAGCAGCGCCAACTAGCACCAGTAACAAGCCAGGGGACGAACTAGCAACCCTGAATATGGCGATCATTCCTTGGCAGGTTTCAGCTGAACAAGAGAAACAACTCCAGCCATTAGCGGACTATCTTACAAAGACTCTAAACCGACCAGTTAAATTCCAGATTTCAAAAGACTACGACACCTCGGTTAATTTACTGGTGGAAGGAAAAGTTGATTTAGCCTACTTGGGAGCGTTCACATACATCAAGGCGCGTCTTCGCGATCCTAAAGTGCAGCCAATCGTTGCTCCTATCGACAAAACTACAGGACGACCTTGGTACACAAGCGCGATTATTGTTAATAATGCTAGTGGGATAAAGACTCTTAAAGATTTAAAAGGCAAGCGATTCGCCTTCGTAAGTAAATCATCAACTTCAGGCTACTTAGTGCCTATGGCGCAGTTTAAAGATCTGAAAATTGTTCCGGAGCGCGACTTTAGCCAGGTCAAGTATGCGGGTAGTCATGACAAAGTAAAAACAGCTTTAATAGCAGGGGAAGTAGATGCGATCGCAGATGATAAACGCTCGTATTTAGCCCAGCAAAAAGCAGGCAAATTCGCTCCATCAAAATACAAAATTATCTGGGAATCTAAACCAATTCCCAACTCGCCAATTGTTGCTTCCAGTAAACTTTCACCACAATTAATAGCGGATTTGAAGAAGGCATTTGTCAATGCGCCTGATGGACTATTAGACGCTACCGGTTCCGAATCAGCTGGATACACTCTGGCACAAGATGAAGACTACACACCGATTAGAAAACTGCAAGAGCGCCTTGGATTGAAATAAAAGCGATCGCATGAAAATATTAACTAAATTTATTGGTTCTTCTGTTGCCTTTATAGGGCTAATTGTATCTCTTACAGTTGGAAGTGAATTCCTATTAAAAAGAGTGGAGATATCTACAGAAACCAGCCACGAGAGAGTCGATCGAGCCTTCAGTGCAGCCGTTAATCTAAAACTCTCCTTAAGAGATCAAATCGCAGCACTCAGGAACTATATCATCCTCAATCACGACCCGTCAGACATGGCGAAGTACTACAAAGCTATGTCAGAATTTATACTTAGCCTGGATGATTTGCAAAGCCTGATTCCAGAAAATTCAGAACTGGCAATTATCCGCCGTCGCCACAACTTTCTCGTGCGTTTAGCAACAGAACTTCGTGACGAGCCTTCCACTCTCGAACAGACCCAGCAGGATTTCAGAACGATCAATTCTTATAGAGATGATATTGACTTCTCTCTAGATTCGCTGGTGAGTAGCGTTGAACAGCAGCATGCATTAGCGAAACAACAAGCAAATCAATTCAAATACACTACCCAAGTTGTTAGGTACACTACCACAGGTATAATTCTGCTGTTCTTTGGCGGTCAAATAGTGCTGATATTACTTCCGGTAATTCGCTCTATCGAAAAGCTGCAAATGGGAGCAGCAAAAATTGGTATGGGCAACTTGGATTATCGCTTGAATATCAACACAAAAGATGAAATTCAACAACTTTCCTGCGAATTCAACCAGATGGCGACAAGGCTCGCTGAATCTTATCACTCCCTAGAGGAGAAAGTAATTGATCGTACAGCCGAACTAATAAGATTAAACCAAAATTTAGAAATTGAAATTGCTGAACGCACGCTAGCAGAAACAGAACTTCAGCAAGCTCTACAAAAATTGCAACAAACTCAAACGCAACTGATTCAAACCGAAAAGATGTCTGGATTGGGTCAGATGGTTGCTGGTGTAGCTCATGAAATTAATAACCCTGTTAACTTTATACACGGCAACCTCGTCTATCTGGACCAATACACTCAAGAACTACTAACGCTGGTACAGCTTTATCAAAAGCACTATCCCCAACCAGCAGAAGAAATTCAAGAACATACTGAAAATATTGAAATTGACTTTCTCGTTAAAGATTTATCTAAAATTCTATCTTCGATGAAGATCGGCACCGAACGCATCCGTCAGATTGTCCTATCTCTGCGAAATTTCTCTCGCCTCGACGAAGCAGAAATGAAGCCCGTAGATCTTCATGAAGGCATTGATAGCACGCTGTTAATCCTGAAAAACCGCCTGAAAACAAATTCAGGAAATAACGAAATTCAGGTGATTAAAGACTATGGCAATTTGCCATTAGTTGAGTGCTATGCGGGACAACTGAATCAGGTGTTCATGAATATTCTCAGCAATGCGATTGAGGCGCTGGAAATAGAGACAGGGGATAAGGGATTTTTGGATATTGGCTCCAGAGTCCCTACTCCAGACTCTAAACTCCCAATCCCTACTATTAGGATTCGTACTGAGATGTTAAACCCTAATGTTGTTGCGGTGCGAATTGTGGATAATGGGCCAGGTATGACCGAAGAAGTGCAAACACGGTTATTTGACCCGTTTTTCACTACTAAGCCAGTGGGTAAAGGCACGGGGTTGGGGTTGTCGATCAGCTATGGAATTATAGTGCAGAAGCATCAGGGGGCGCTGAGGTGCGTGTCAGAAAAGGGACAAGGAACGGAGTTTTGGATTGAAATCCCGGTGAGGCAAACTGTTGAGGTATTAGGTAGTCAAAGGTTGAAAACTGAGGCGATGACTTCGGCTTGAACAATAAAAACTAAAAAGGAAAAAGGCAAAAGAAAGGGTAACTTTTCTTTTGCCTTTTTCCTGTTAAATTTTGCCTTTACAGGCTTTACTCTTTAAGTGGTGGGAGCGAATTGCTCCTTTTCAGGCAAAACCGTGTACTCAGCCACAATCTGACGGAACTCTTCGCCGTCGATAGTTTCCTTCTCGACTAGCAGATCGACTAGGCGATCGATCGCAGCCCGATTTTCCCGCATAATCCGCAGGGCATCTTTGTAGCAATGATCCACAATAGTGCGTACCTGGGCATCAATACGTGAGGCAATGTCCTCAGAGTATTCAGAGCGACTCGTCCAGTCACGACCGAGGAATACTTCTCCACTCTGGCTTTCTAGCGATAAGGGGCCGAGGTCAGACATACCGAAGCGCGTCACCATCTGTCGCGCCAAGCCTGTCACCTGTTGCAAGTCACCGCCAGCACCAGTGGTTATTTCAGAATCGCCAAAAATCACTTCTTCAGCAGCACGACCGCCCAAAGCGCCTGTGATACGTGCCAATAACTGAGATCTGGAAACTAAGCCAGAATCTTCACTTGGGGTAAACCAGGTTAAACCGCGTGCTTGTCCGCGTGGAACTAGGGTTACTTTCTGTACGGGGTCGTGGCCGACAATGAGCGTGCCAACAATAGCGTGACCGACTTCGTGATAAGCAATTAGCCGCTTGCTCTTGCTGTCTACGAGGGGAGTGCCTTCCATACCAGCAACTACGCGGTCAACGGCGTCGTTGATTTCCAACATGGTGATGGCATCTTTGCGACGACGGGCGGTAAGAATGGCGGCTTCGTTGAGCAGGTTGGCTAAGTCAGCGCCTGTGAATCCGGGAGTGCGGCGGGCGATCGCTTCTAATGATACTTCCGGCGCGATTTTCTTATTCCGGGCATGTACTTCTAGGACTTCCAGCCTTCCTTTGATGTCCGGGGCGTCAACTGTAACTTGACGGTCAAAGCGTCCGGGACGCAATAAGGCGGCGTCGAGTACGTCTGGGCGGTTGGTAGCGGCAATGATAATGATGCCCGTGTTACCTTCAAAACCATCCATTTCGGTCAATAGCTGGTTGAGGGTTTGTTCGCGCTCGTCGTTACCACCGCCTATGCCTGCGCCCCGCTGACGGCCAACTGCGTCGATTTCATCGATGAAGATGATACAGGGGGCGTTTTCTTTGGCTTTTTTGAACAAGTCGCGCACGCGGGAAGCACCAACGCCCACAAACATCTCAACAAACTCTGAGCCGGAGATGCTAAAGAAGGGAACGCCAGCTTCACCAGCGATCGCTTTCGCCAACAGTGTCTTACCAGTTCCCGGAGGGCCAACTAACAACACGCCTTTGGGAATTCTCGCACCAACCGCAGTAAACCGCTCCGGCTGTTTGAGGAATTGCACGACTTCTTGGAGTTCTTCTTTGGCTTCTTCGATACCAGCAACATCATCGAACAAAACGCCTGTTTTAGCTTCCATGCTAAACCGCGCTTTCGATTTGCCAAAGTTCATCGCTTGACCTGGGCCACCAGGCAGGTTGCTAGAGCGCCGGAACAAGAAAAACAGCCCAGCAATTAACAGTATTGGAAAAACTAAGTTTCCCAAAAATCCCCAAATTGCCCCATCGTTGCGAACTGGATGGGTATCTAGGCTAATGTTGGAATTTCTCGCCAGCTTGGAAATCAGCTCTGGGGAGTTGCTCGGCAGATCCACTCGCAGCACCTGCGTCCGGTTATCCAGTTCTGGATCGATTGCTTGGACAATTGCTGTCCTGCCTGAATCATAAAGATCGACGCTTTTCACCCGACCTGCATCCAGGTATTCCAAGAACCGCCCGTAAGTCATTCTTGTACTGGCAGTGTTCTTGCCCATTTCAGCGGTAGCGGGTGCAAATGCCCCTTGCCACAGGAAAAACCCAATGACTAAAGCAGGCAGTGTCCAAAGTAGTATTACTCTCCAAGAAAATTTCATAGATGTGTTGCCTCTACATAGGTCTAAAAATGAAAGCGTTTCCAAAAGAAGATGAATCTTAATTAAATTTAACCTAATTCTCAGGATTGCAGCAAGAAAGTTAATCTATATATCATAAAAAATAATATTTATCAAGTACTTAGGGAAAGTACATTCCGCGAATAGCCCAAGACAACAAAGTTTTAGGCAGGAAGCGGAGAATACCAGCAAGGTTAGAGTTAGAAAACATTAGACATAGATAATTACAGGCATCGCGGCGTTACAAACAGGTAAGAGGCATAACTTTTCTGTAAAGGTATCTGTAGAAATTGAAGGTAAGAGGCAGCTAGCCTTTACAAATCAAAAAGCTGGTTTGGCATCTCATCTTGCGCCATAACCAAAGGCTAGCCTAAAAAGCTGAGTTTTCTCTAGAACGCACGCAGCAACTCAACCTGTAGCATTTATGTTCAAACAAGCTTTCTGTGGTGGTTTTCTAAGTTTGGCTTTACTCAACTTCCCCGTGTCCAGTTCTGCTGTAACTGTAGATGAAGTTCCAAACCCAAGAAAGCTAAATGGCGGTTGGGTTGAGGATATGGCAAATATACTAACGCCTGCGACTGAAGCTGAGATTAATAGACAAATTTCAGCGCTGGAGGCTCAAAATGGTAGTGAAATCGCAGTGGTAACGGTAACGGAAACTGCGCCATCTAGAACTCCGAAAGAGTTTGCTACGGCGTTGTTCAATCGCTGGCACATTGGTAAGAAAGATAAAAACAATGGCGTCTTATTTTTGATTTCCAAGCGCGAGCGCCGAGTAGAAATTGAGACGGGATATGGGGTTGAGACTATTCTGCCAAATGCCAAAGTAGGCAACATTATCAAGCAAGAAATTACGCCGCGATTCAAAAAAGACGACTTTGATGGCGGTACGCTAGCTGGAAGCAAAGCGCTAGTAATCAGCCTACAAGCATCAGAGCCGCTATTGAACTCTAGCGACGAGCGTCCTTGGTATGTCGATATACCTTGGTACGATTGGCTATTCTACGGATTTACTGGTGGTTCCATAGCTGCTGCGATCGCCGCGATGTTTTACGCAAAAAAGGCAATGCCAGATGGTAGGACAAAGGCGAATTTAATTGAACCAGAGGGGCGATCGCGTAATTTGTCGCACCAATCTGTAAACTGCGCCAAATGCTTTCAACCTATGGAACAAGTAGAATCTACTAAACTCCCGCTGCATCTCAACATAGCTGAAAAATTTCTTCAAAACCTGGGTTATGTGAGATATGAAGGTTGGCAGTGTCCCAACTGTCTTCAGCATCTAACCGGACAAGGGATGCACATACACGAGATTACATTAAAGCCTTACCAAATAAGTAGCTGCCCTAGCTGCGGACAAGTGGCAAAGACAACCCAATCGGAGGTTTTAGAAGCAGCGACAACAAATAAAACAGGCAAGCTGTTAGTTAGCGATCGCTGCTATCACTGTTCTTACACCCATCAGACTGAAGAAACAATTCCTCTCTTTGAAGCCGTTTCTAACATTAACAGTAGCGATAGTTCCTGGAGCAGCAGCAGTAGCGATAGCGGTAGTAGTAGCAGTAGCAGTAGCGATATTTCCTGGAGCAGCAGTAGCGATAGCGGTAGCAGTAGCGATAGTTCTTGGAGTAGCAGCAGCAGCGATAGCGGTAGCAGTTCCAGCAGCAGTAGCGATAGTTCTTGGAGTAGCAGCAGCGATAGTTCTTGGAGCAGCAGTAGCGATAGCGGTAGCAGTTTTGGAGGTGGGGATAGTTGTGGCGGTGGAGATGGTGGAAGCTGGTAAGCGTCTATATAACCCCATTTCTCACAAAAAAACAGCCCGCACAAGAGAGCTTGTAGAACTTGTGCAGGCTGCCGTCCCGCCTGTAATATGTAGCCTCACCCCCGACGGGTAGGAGAGGTTTGGGGGTTTATCTCCAAACAAGTACAAACCTAGTAGGTTTCTACGTGCCAGCGTCCTTGCTTCTTGAGGTCCTTCTGGTAATCAGTCCAGTTAACGCCGAACTTGCTAGCAGCGCCCGACATACCCTCATCGATGCCACCTTCCATGCCTTTCAAACCGCAGATGTAAGTGTGGGTGTTTGGTTTTTGAATCAATTCCCACAGTTCATCGGCGTGTTCGGCAATCCGATTTTGGATGTACATCTTGCCGCCTTGGGGATTCTTCTGTTCCCGGCTGATGGCAGATGTCAGGCGGAAGTTATCCGGGTACTGTTTCTGTATCTCCTCTAGTTGATCTTTGTAGAGAAGGTTGGGAGTGTAGGCGACTCCGAAGAATAGCCAAGCTAGACCCTTGAACTGGTAGTTTTCATGCTTTTCTTTGAACATCCGCCACAGGTAAGCGCGGAATGGTGCAATTCCAGTTCCGGTAGCCATCATAATGATATTGGCTTCCGGATCGTCTGGTAAAAGCATTTCCTTACCAACTGGGCCAGTGATTTTTACATCATCCCCACTATTCAGGTTGCATAGGTAGGTAGAGCAGACCCCAAAGACTTTTTCGCCAGTTTCAGGATGCTTGTACTCTAGCTGCCTAACACAGAGGGATATAGTCTTGTCATCAAGACGATCCCCGTGACGAGTTGAGGCGATGGAGTAAAGCCGCAGCTTGTGAGGCTTGCCATTTTTGTCGGTTCCTTCTGGGATAATGCCGATACTTTGGCCTTCCAGATACCGCAGGTTGCCCGCAGAAAGGTCGAATGTCAAGTGACGGACTGTGCCTTCCCCACCTTCGCGCACAAGTTCTTCGTTAGACAGGCACTTGCCAATATAAGGTGCGTTTGGACGGTATAGATTAACAGGAATGTCTGCTTTTTCGGTTTTTTCTTTGGCTTGAGTCATGGGACTTGTTTTTTCTGCTAACTTCGCAGGCGCTTGTTGTGCAGGTTCCGATTTGGCTTTCCCATTAACTTCTATGTCTGCACCCGTCACAGGCTTTATGCTGACAATTTTGCCGCCCATGCGAGTAATTCGTCGCATCTCTTGATTCATCCGGTCGTAAGGCACTGTGATAAATACACTGCCACTGCGACGAATAGGATAGCCCGTTTTGTCAGTTTCTTCGTTCTGACGCAGACCAACTACCTCATAAACAAAGGCGCGGCTACCAGACGTTGTATTGGTAGTACCGCCAGCTACGCTTTGATTGTACATTGCTAACTAGATATCTCCTAACCCAAATCAACACGTTGTAGCAACGTGTCCTTTCCAGCATATGCCAGCCTGGGTTCCGGATAACGTCCGGCTCCTAGAGCTGAGTTTCTACCTAGCGTAGCATTGTAAGGCTATGCTCATGTGTCTCCGGCGCTTAGAGCAGGCGGAGTAAGCACTTTTGCAGCAAGTTGTATTGGGAAAGCCATCATCGGCCTCCTTTAAGGTAGCGAGTAATCAATTTAGAAAATGTCACTATTGAGTCAATTTTATGTTTTTAAAAGGTGCAAATAACCGTATTCTAGGTACTGAGGCATCTGAATCCCATTGGGATAAGCCTTGTATGGGAAAGCCCGTTTTGGTAAGATCCACTATCAGCAGCTAGTAGTAAATACTCACTAGAAAAGCCCTTAAGTCTTCCCGGACGCGGATGGGGCTAGTTACAGGCTAAAGATGCTCAGTGAAGTCAGGACTCGGTTAGTAAACAATTTTTCGTTAGAGGGAACCTATGACCAGTAAGCCGGACCGCGTGGTGCTAATTGGCGTTGCCGGAGATTCCGGATGCGGTAAATCTACTTTTTTGCGCCGATTGACAGATTTGTTCGGGGAAGATTTCGTGACTGTGATCTGCCTGGACGATTACCACTCTCTGGACCGGAAGCAGCGCAAGGAAACGGGGATTACTGCTCTTAATCCGAAGGCAAACAACTTTGACCTGATGTATGAGCAAATGAAAGCGCTGAAGAGTGGTCAGGCTATTGATAAGCCTATTTACAACCACGAAACGGGCATGATCGACCCACCAGAGAGGGTGGAGCCAAATCATATTATTGTGATTGAGGGTCTGCACCCGTTATATGATGAGCGCGTGCGATCGCTTCTAGATTTCAGCGTCTATCTTGACATCAGCGATGAGGTCAAGATTGCTTGGAAAATTCAGCGCGATATGGCAGAGAGGGGCCACACCTACGAGGATGTGCTAGCTGCCATCAATTCCCGTCGTCCCGACTTCTCCGCTTACATAGATCCGCAAAAAGAGTTTGCGGATGTCGTGATTCAGGTTTTACCCACGAATTTGATCAAGGATGACCAGGAACGCAAGGTTTTGCGGGTACAGATGATCCAGAGAGAAGGCGTGGAAGGTTTTGAGCCTGCTTACCTGTTTGATGAGGGTTCCACAATTAATTGGACTCCTTGCGGTCGTAAGCTGACTTGCTCTTACCCTGGAATCAAGATGTACTACGGGCCAGATGCTTATTACGGCCACGAAGTCTCGATCCTAGAAGTAGATGGTCAGTTTGACAATCTAGAGGAAGTCATCTACATCGAGAGCCATCTGAGCAAAACTTCTACTAAGTACGAGGGCGAGTTGACTAAACTCTTGCTACAGCATCGCGAATACCCAGGCTCAAACAACGGTACTGGATTGTTCCAAGTGCTGGTGGGTCTAAAAATGCGGGCGACTTACGAACGCTTGACTTCTGGCAAGACCCAGCAACTGGCGGGGAAGGCATAGAAAAACCTAGCGCGATCGCTCCTAAGCTTTTATCTAATAAACGCGAGATGCCTGACTTTGGCTCTCGCGTTTTATTTTGGTTTTCTGAGCGATAATCCCTTAATAGGGCTTACTACATCGCTAGGCACGCCCCAATAAGCCAAACTCTCATGATTATTTAGTATATTGTACGATATTGACTCGCTCGTTGTAATGTATCCAAATGAGAACTGGTATTAACGATGAGAGTGTGGCTCGCTAGTTTTCTCGTGCTATTCGGGACGGCAGAAGTTTACCAATGGGTGAAGCACTTCACCCTTCCTCTGCCAATATATATTTTGGGTGGATCATTTTTAGCGATCGCTTCCAACTATAAGCGGGTTTTTGGCGTATCTTGGACTGGCGGGCTTGACGAAACCACAGCAAGCCCCGATCGGACATCACCTTTTATGCGGAATGTGACTCAAGGAGATAAAAACCAAACGGTGCAACCCCGTCGCCCCATCTCTTTCACAATTGGTCGCTCAAACCACGAAAGGCAGTAGCATTTCGGCTCCCTAGCGCCCCAAGTTGCGCTTCATACTATTCAACTCGTCCTCAGTTTCCCAACGCTGGAATTGTTCTTCTAATCCCTCTGCGCCAGTATGAGTATTGCTGTTGGTGCTACTCTGATTCCAAGCGGTGCTAGCGGCTCTCTGTTCGGCTTTATTACTATTACGTGGTGCTTGAGCTGAGGCGGCTTTTGTTTTTACCTCTTGGCGACGCAGCTGAATTTTGCGCTGTAGTTCCTTAGCTTGCTCAAGACGCTCTTTACAGCCTTGCATCTGTCCCCAAAGCTGATTCCCTTGGCGTAGCAGTGCAGCTTCTCGCTCTTGAGCAGCTTGGGCTAAATCCATTCTCCCAGAGGCTTTAGCTTTCTCTATGCGGGAATGCCAGCGCTTTATTTCTTGCGCTGTAGAGAGAATTTCATCCTGCGATCGCTTTTCCCCGCGCTGGAGGTCTGCAATCAAGCGGAGCGTGTCTTGCTCTTGCTCCCGCAGTTGCTCCTCTAGCATTTGTAACTCCAGATGGGGATTATTCCGGAGAAATTCCTCTAACTGGGTTTCTAGAAACCGTTTGGAATCATCAAATAGTCCCACTACACGCAATCCTTGGCGACTGTTTATTTTTTTATATGGTAGCAACAGTTAGAGCCATAGGAGCCTCGCTAGCTACAAGATATGATTAAATTTCGATAGCTAATACCGATTTAATGCGCTCGCGCTGCCTGGGATGAAGGCTTTTTTTGCACTAAAATTATACCATTCCCGCCCCATACCGCTAATGCGAAGGTGTATTAATATTTACAAACCTTAGTTGATTTAAAATAATTTAAGTTTAGGCCAAACTAATGACTTTAAAAGTAATTATTTTTGATTTTGATGGCACGATTGCTGATACCCTAGATGCGCTTGTAAGTATTACAAACGATCTATCTGAAGAGTTTGGATACAAACGAGCCAATCCAGACGATATCGAACGCCTCAAAAATTTAAGTCCCCGACAAATTATTAAACAATCAGGGATATCATTATTTAAGTTGCCTGGGCTTTTAAGGAAAGTGAAAGTTAGGTTAAATAAAGAGATTGAGCTATTAACGCCAATCTCAGGAATTAGCCCAGTGCTTATACAATTGAAAAACAATGGGCATTTATTAGGTATTATCACATCTAACTCTAAAGAAAATGTGGTGATATTCCTTAAAGCAAACGGATTGGAAGAAGTATTTGATTTTGTTTACTCAGGAACAACACTCTTTGGTAAGAGTAAAGTAATTAACAGTTTCTTGTCCAAAGAACATTTAAAACCTGAAGACGTTATTTATGTAGGAGACGAAGCCAGAGATATTGAAGCTGCCAAAGCAAGTTGGATAAAAATTGTTGCAGTTAGTTGGGGATTTAATTCCAAAGAATTATTAACTAAGCATCACCCAGATTTTATAATTGACGCTCCCAAAGAACTGATTGAAGTAGTAGAAAATTTGTAAAAAATTAGGCGATCGCGGCTTGAAAATTATTTTCAGTTTATGAACAATAGCGCTCGCCTTGAATGTCTAATTTAAATAAAAAGCAGGTTTAACTAGAGGGATGGCGCAAGTTACCTCCAGACAACCCCGAAAATAAATAAAGCCTGTTTACGCAGGCTTTATTTATCTATCACCAGATTTTTCTGAGTTTTATAGTTTATCAGAAGGGCGAGGGGCGGTAAAAGCATCCCAAGCAGCTTTTGCAGCATCCGCAAGGCGATCGCCTAATGTGGCAACTTCCTTAAGAACCGATTCCCAATTCTTCTCAGCTTCATACTGGATGAGTTTAATTGAGTAAGCAATTCTCTCAGGATCGACTAGCTTATTTTGTTCAATGTTTTCCCGCGCCTGACGCACCGCATTGAGATAAGCATCGCGAGTTAGATCGCCAGCAGTTTGCGCCTCTGACTGCGCCCGTTTTTTAATAGCATCAATTAGTGCTTTGGTTTCGCCCTTCAGAGCATCAGATTCGCCAGCCATTTCCGCTTCCACCAGAGCATTAGTCTCCTCGCTAATATTTCCAGCAAGGGCTTTCTGCTCCTCGGTGACTTCCACAATGGCATATTCTTTGGCAATGTTACTTTCGGTACTCATTGTTTTTCCTCGTTATTAAAAAGTGATTCAAGCTATTAGTAAGACGGGCAGCGCCCAACCTACTACTTTAAAAAATAGACATCATCTGAGATGTATACCCTGATAGTTCTTTTTCCAGGTGGAACAACCGCAGTCGAACCACATACTGTAGCTGACTATTTGAGCTAGGAATGAGATAGCACCCCCAATGGTGGCGGCTACAGATTGAGTCAGCCTGTCGCGATTGCGAACGTGGCTCAGTTCGTGGGCGATGACTGCTTCGAGTTGATCGCTTGGTAGCAGTTCGATGATGCCTTGTGTAACTGCTACTGCTGCCTTTTCTAGATCTTGCCCTGTTGCGAAGGCTTCTGCTGCTGGGGTAGGAACTATGCAGATTGCTGGCATGGGAAGCCGGGGCGATCGCACAGTCGTTGTACCATGCTGTACAATCCAGGTGCTTGACTTGGAGTAACTGGCTGGGGGGGGTAAGTCGCTAAAGCAATTCGCTCTGAGAAATACCAAGAACCCAGATTCATAACAGCCGCGATCGCAACGCCCACCAATACACCCGACCAACCACCAATTATCCAGTAGCTAATTGTAATTAGCACGCTTAATAAACCTAGTAAGGCAACAGTTTTGAATTGATTCACTTGGCCTGCCCTCCTTGCTTAGGCATAGCTTTGGAATAGGCCTCTATTACATGGATAACATTGCTATACAATATTGTCCTCATTCTATCGGTCTAATCTCTTTTGCTAGGGATGGTTTACTCTCATTGTTAGGTACGGCTTACACGATTTGGAATCTTGGAGCGTACAATTCAAGCGGTAAGAAATTTTATAATTGGAAACGCCAGTATTTAACCTGATGAGTCTAAAAATGTGTCGTATCGAACAAAAACTATCGACTAAGCTGTTGAATGTTTTGTATAAAAATTAACAAATAAATTTTTATAAATGTTGCAAGATCTCAATTTCCGCAATCCGATTGCTATTAGTTTAGGAGCGATCGCTGGCGCTTTGAGCCGCTACTATTTGAATTTGTGGTTTAAACAGCACTTTGCCACCGCTTTTCCCGCAGGCACTTTTTTTATTAACTTGACTGGCTGTTTCGGGATGGGCTTTTTCGTCACTTTGGCATCGGAAAGGGTTGCAAACATTCCTCCAGAAGTGAAGTTAATGGTAACTACTGGCTTTTTGGGTGCTTACACGACCTTCTCAACTTATGGGTTAGAGACTTTTAGCCTGCTGCGCGATCGCCTGTTGAACGTCGCTGGTTTGTATGCTTGCGGTAGTGTAATTCTAGGGATTATCAGCGTTCAACTCGGAGCAATGCTGGCGCGGCTGGGGAGGTAGAAAAATGAATTAATCCTATATTCGTAGGGTAAATTTTTCCACTTATCGACGCCTATCCATCCAAATATTGCAAAATGTCAGTTAAGTCGCTAAAAAGACCAGTTTCTGTCACGAGGAGGGTAATGGAGCCTCCGCCAGAGAATCAGTAATCAGCGACTAGAAAACTAATAAGTGTTAATAGCATTTGGACAAACTACCCAAGGGAGGAGCGATCGCTATTATCTCTAGCCATATCCAACGCCTCTTCTTCATTCCAACCTTGGAACCGATGCTAACTCCAACAGCAAGTTCAATTATCGCCAGTTGACTCGTGATTACTAACTCTGTATCCCATCCTCCCGATCGCATCTGGAAATGCGTCCGCACTATCAAAGGTCATTCTGACTGGGTTCGCTCCCTTGCCATTAGCCCAGATGGAGAAACCCTTGCTAGCGGTAGTTTTGATGGCACCATCAAGCTGTGGCGGTTGACTAGCGGGGAGCTTATCCATACGCTATCGGAACATTCCAAGGGTGTGTTTTGCGTCGCCTTGAGTAACGATGGGCAAACCATCGCTAGTGGCAGTTGGGATGAAACTATCAAGGTGTGGCAACCCAAAACGCAGCATGCGATCCGTACCCTCAGCGGTCATTGCGGTTCAGTCAGAGCGATCGCCATTAGTCCCGATAATCAAACCCTCTTCAGCGCCAGTACTGACGCGACAATCAAACTCTGGCATATAAAAACGGGTAAATTAATTGACACGCTCATCTCGTCGCCGGAGCCAATTTATGCGATCGCGCTGAGTCATTACCAGAAATTACCATCCCAAGTAGGACAAATAGATCGACAAATCCTGGCTTGTGGCGGCGGTGATGGGCTAATTACCCTCTGGGCGCTAGACACCCGCGAACAGGTTGGCGTGCTGACGGGGAATTTAAATCAAGTTTGGGCGATCGCGATCGCGCCGGATAACCAACGCCTTGCTTGTGCCAGTGGCGATGGCACTATCAAAATTTGGCATATAAAAACGGGTGAAATATTCCACGTCCTCCAAGGACACTCGCGACAGGTGACATCAGTTGTTATTCATCCCGACGGGCATCCCCTCATTAGTGGAGGCGCGGATGGCACTATCAAGATTTGGGATATGGAGACGGGCAAACAGTTATGTACCCTCAGCGGCGATTCACCTAACTCGGTAATATCTGTTGCCATTAGTCCCAGCAATCATACGCTTGCCAGTGGTTATGTAGATGGTAAAATCAAAATTTGGCAGCGCTATTGATTGAGAACTAAGTTAAATTTAATTTCCGGGTGTAGAAATGCAATCAGACTTTTAGCAGCGGCATTTTAGCGGCACATTAAGCTGATTATATTTTCCATAGGATTACAATTTTTCAGGGTTATAACAATTGGGGTGACAAGTCTCTTTATTGCTCGAATAGCGAGGAAAAACAAGCCGATAAACTTTTGTCATCCTTATAGTGCAGGTGAATTTTTGACCAACTTGCAACCGAAGCGGATAACTGCAAATTCTGGGTGGGGATATAACATAGTGCGATGGTTAGAACGCTGCGATCGCATAAAACTTTTCTTACGGTTGCACGCGATGAATATTGGTCGTCGGAAAGGCGGCCAAATGTCGAGGCTGTCCTTATATTCGGGTGTAAATCTTTTTACAACACCCCCACAGGTACGACGGTATTTGCTACTGGCTCAATGTAGTTGGGTTGGGAATTAGATGATTATAATGCGCTTAAGCTGCCTCTCTCCCTTGTGAATTTATCTGCTCAACAACTCACGCACAACGTTCTCGCCTGTCTCAGAAGGATAGATAATTGCAACTGGGGATTGCACAGACGCGATAAATTAGCGTCTCGATAAGGACTGGCGACTCTTGACGCCGGACTTTTAATCTCCTTTCACCAATTTTTAATGACTAATTCCCAAGATGCGTAAATTTCCAAGCTTACTGATTTTAGCGATCGCTGTAGCTGCTTTGGTATTTTGTTTTTTTAAGCCCGATCGGGCTGTTTCCCAAGAGTGGCATCCCGTGCGGAGTGGCATACTCTTTGGAATTAGTGGTATGGCAACAATAGATCGCCAAAGCGATTCTAACTCGTTTCTAATTGTCCATGACAATAAAAAGCAGGGTCAAGGGCGTCTAGCAATCCTCACCATCAATAGCAAACAGCCGCCCCAATATTTACCTGTAAATTGGCCTAATAATAGCGATCTACCCGCAGATTTAGAGTCTATAACTACAGTCCCAGGTGTCTCTAAACCTACTTTCATGGCTGCTAGCAGTACGGGAAAGGTTTATCATTTCACCTTTGACGCATCTACGAAACAAATCTCGATTCTTAAAGTTTTCGATTTACCTAATATTACAAATAAAAGCAATATTGAAGCATTTGCCTTACAAAAAATTAACGGTCAATTATTTGCTGTTTGGGCACATCGCGGGCAAGACCAAGACCCTGGTGTAATATACTGGGGATTGCTCGACGAAAAAAAATATCAGTTTTCCCAAACAGGTTCGACAAACTTACAAGTACCTTTGCCTGTTTCAGCAGTTCGCCACGTTTCCGATTTAAAAGTAGACCCTGCGGGAATTGTTTTTATCAGTTCAGCAAGCGATCCTGGAGATAATGGGCCATTTGCTTCTGCCGTCTATGTAGAAGGCGCGATCGCCATCAACAGCGATCGCATATCGTTTAACCAAAATTCTCAACTCGTTCCCCTTTATCGTTTCGACGCTCACAAAATAGAGGCAATTGAGCTTTTACCGGGGCGAGATGGTGGCGTTATTTTTGGTACTGATGATGAGAATATGGGAGGGTCGGTGTATCTCAATTGGTAGTATTAAACACGCTGTATCTGTGTCTCTACCAGAAAAATTTTACAACTCCGATGGACTATCAGGAGCAACAATCTCGCCACCAAATCTTATTAAGTCCTGCTGGTCGGTAATCAAGTCGCTCAACTCAGTAAACTTAACGTTGATTCTGTCACAGGCGTGTTTCAGTTCTTGCTGAAAAGTCTTAATATCATTGCCATAGCCGCACAACTCGGCAGCTGTTGCAACTCCCGACTTTGCGTTAGCTCTAGCACAATCTATTAAGTCAGTATCCTTCAGCGGTGTGGGCGATGCCATAATTAGTTTGGAATTTTGCTAGGGTAGCTAAGTAGCAGGTTTTTAGTTGAATTATTAGCATCATAAATTAGCTTTTTCAGAGCCTAATCCCTCTGGAGTTAGAAAGTTTAGACAATGGCTTCGCCGACGCTAGCGCGTGACGCAGATAACCCCCTTTTTTCAGGGGGGTTAGTATATTAAAATTGCACATAATGTAATTAGCTCTGCTGCCAATATTGGTAGGCAGCATAAGCGAGGGTGACGACACCAGTAACAATTGCGGTTTCATCCACCTCAAATTGCGGATGGTGCAGGGGATAGTTTAGTTTGTCCTTGTAACCAACTCCCAGACGGAACATCATACCTGGAGCGTGTTGCAGATACAGAGAAAAATCTTCAGCACCGAGGGAAGGTTCGAGTAAAATTTCCACGCGATCGCACCCCCAAGCTTCTTTGGCAGCACTTTCGAGTAACTGTGTCAGCGCGGCGTCATTTTGCACCGATGGCACTCCGCGCTTATAGTTTACTTGGTAGCCAGCACCGTAGGAGTTGCAGATACCAGCGACAATCTGCTCGATCCATTGTGGTAAATTGGCATGGGTTTGTGGATGGAGCGATCGCACCGTACCGACCAATCGCACATGATCTGCAATCACATTTGGCGCTCTACCCCCTTCAATTTTCCCAATCGTTAGCACAACAGGTCGTAACGGATTCTGCGTCCGGCTAATTGCTTGCTGAAGAGTTGTAATCACCTGCGCGGCAATCCAAATTGCATCAATCGCCTCATGGGGACGCGCCCCGTGCCCCGATTCTCCGGTTATGATAATTTCCAGGTCATCGGCTGCCGCCGTTAGAGCGCCGTAGCGTATTCCCACCGATCCTGCTGGAATAGAAGGAAAAACGTGGAGGCTGACGATCGCGCTCACTTTATCCATCGCTCCATCTTGCACCATCCAGCTAGCACCTTGGGCAATTTCTTCTGCTGGTTGGAACAAGAAGCGGATATTTCCGGGTAAAGCTTCTCCCAATTGCGATAGTACCATCGCCGTGCCTAAACCAACGGTTGTGTGGACATCGTGACCGCAAGCGTGCATGATTCCAGGACTTCGGGAGGTAAACTCCAGACTTGTACGCTCCTGAATTGGGAGCGCATCCATATCTGTGCGAATCCCCAGAAGGCGCTCGTCGCTGCCTTGGCCAATTAATTCCCCAAGTACGCCAGTTCTACCAACTGATTCTTTTACGTGGAGTCCGCAGGATGACAGCACGCCTGCAACGTAGGCTGATGTTTGGTACTCAGCACCGCTGAGTTCTGGGTGAGCGTGGATGTGGCGGCGAATTTCAATCAGGCGCGGCGCTAGATTTTGAGCTAAGTCTTTGATACGGGTCAGCATCTATTATTTAATTAAGCTTTTCCCCCATGATAAAGAATTGTTAAACATCTAACGAGTCAGCGAGCGGGAACCTGCGGGACACTCAATTGGAGTTAATTCGTCTTTGGGAGTAGCTGGCATCGCTGGGGGTGTGTTAGTGGCGCGTAGCGTAGCGGCTGTGCTAACAGCATCGCTTTCACAAATAACTGTAACGGTAGTAACTTCATTGCCCTTTTTGATGGCAAAGACAGCACCCGTGTAGCTTTTCAAACCTGAAGTCTTCGCCGCAGCTGTCATCATCACGCTTTTGGACTTATCGTATTGAGGCACTATTTTGTAGGTATAATTTTTGGTTTCGGGGCTGACTTCTACCTGCAAGTCCCGGATGGAATTGGCAAATGTAGGTTTCTCTGTCCGGTAAGCTTGCTGCCTTTTGTTCATAGAACCTATATATATTCTTGCTTCCGATTGCTTTGCTTTATTGGATGAAGTGAGAAAAGTCGGCAAAGAGATCGCGCCAATAAGCGAAATTATGAAAAAACTTAAACAGCCGCAACCTGAAGCCCCTGCAACCCAACTCGGAACCTTTGAACTCTTTGATGTATTGGCGACTGGTTCTTGTGTGAAATCATCCTGGTCTAATGGTTCTGTCATAATAGCAACCTCCACCCATTAGTTTAGATCGAGAATCCCGCACACACCGGAGAATCAAGAATTATTAAATGCGCGATCGCAACTCTAGTGGAATTTACCTAGCTGACGTTGTAAGCTTTAGTGTTTTGGCAATTTCTACAATGTGTTGCTTGTCTGCATACAACATAAAGTAAGAGTATGTACCCGAACCGACGCGAACAGGTTTAGGATAGCGAACTATGAGGGTAGATTCACCCTTTTGATCCCGTGTTTGATCCGCAGAAGGTAATATCAAACAGGCTGATTGTCCCTGAATTTTCAAATTCTGTATTTTGGGTTTAGAACCATAGGGGAGCAATCTATGATTTGCTAAAGACCGACACCCTTCCTGTAAGCTTGGTGTTGACATTGCCGATACCAAAAACGAGCCATCACTACCCCTAAAGCGTTCCGGCTGGTCTTTGACTTGTTTCCAGTTGCGGGGATACTGAAAGCTAACGCGATAGGTAGAACTGTTGTAACGCTGCCAATTAGCGCGGGCTAATGTTTGGCTTTTTACTGATTGATTTGGTGAGGATATAGCAGATATTGCTCCAACTGGCTGGCTGTTAACTGATGCGATCGCCCCGGCGATCGCTGTGCAAGCAACAAAGCCTAAACCGTAGCTGATTGAATTTCTAGAGATAATCTTCTTCATTGTTTTCTTCACAACATTCTACTTTAGATACATCGAGACTCGATAAATCGTCGTCTCTACAAGAAAAGACTTTAACGGCGATATTTTTAATCGCAAACTACAAAAGTTTTTTGTTTGCCATCCACCAAATAGAAAGCTTCAGAGCAGTAACCCAGCGTGCTTACATCTAAATTCTGCGGTACGCCATTTTTAGTTTGCAATGGCGATTTCCATAACGAAATTGCAGGTTTCGCCTCGTATTGTTTCCTTTCTGCCGTTCCTTGTTTCAAGGGGCTATAGTCGCGCAATGCTAAACCAGGCGATTTTGCTGGCTTGAAGCTCATTGAGGTGTAAATAACTCCTTCAGAAGGCTTCGTTATGCGCTTATAATCTTTCACGATGGCTGAATTAAACTTGCTTTTGCCCTTATTCAGCGCCATCTGAAAGCGGAAGTTAGAATTTTTTTTGTTGACTAACAACATGGCATAGTCTTTCAATCCATCTTGATTGAAATCAGCCGTAAAAATGCTACAAGTAAACTTTTCTTTTGGACTATAATTTAATTTTAAATTGCGGATGGAAGCTACAAAATCTGATTGCTTCGCTAGTCGATAATCACCCAAAATTGCGACAACTTGCTGCGGTACTTGTCCTTGGCACTGGACATCTGAAACTTGAGCTACTTTAGAAGGTGAAGAAGAAGCAGTTGCCTGAAACTGAGTGAAATTAGCTGCACTACTAGAAGCTGCAAATATGAGCAGTCCGCCCAAAAGGGAAATTTTATTTATCATAGTCTGCGCCTTAAATTTGCGTACTTAAGTACAGCTTCAAAGGCGCGATCGCGAGTTCCGGGAATTTACTTAGATAAACCTCAACGGGGGATAAACTAACTCAAAACTCAAAACTCAAAACTCAAAACTCAAAACTCCAACCTAATCACCGCCAACCCAGCCAACGCAGTAAAGGCACGATGAGGTAAGAACTTACGCCCAGCCAGAAGGCGATCGCAATTGCCAAAACAGGGAAAAAAGCGATCGCAGACAACAACTCTGGCCAGATGTTTACGTTCGTGGGGAAAAAGATACTCTGGAGGATTCTCTCGGCGTCCCAGACTGGTAGGCTAACTAAACCTGCAAAGACAGTAAAAGTACCAATTGCAACAACAAAAGAATGAACCAATTGATGACTGGGCAGACCAAGACCAAGAATTAGAGAAGCAACCGCGATCGCAGTCCATGCTACCAAACGATCTACTAAATCTCCATTAGGCAACCCCGGCCAAATAAACCAGCCCAAACCATAGCCCAAGATACCCATCAGGCTGGCCACTGCATACCGCCGCTTTTGCCCAAAGCCACCCGCCTCAGTCAAACCAATTGCTGTGCCAAATCCAGCCAACATAAACACCAGAAATGCTGGCTGCACTGCGAGGTCGATATGTGGAAAAATACGAGGCAGCAGTTGAGAGACTAAGTTTGTAATTCTAGCGCCCCAAACAGACAAATAGGCCAACCAAAGCCCAACGCCTGCACCTACAAGCCCCCCAATTGCGCCCAATAGCATTCCCCAAACGGTATCGAGGGAAGCTTTGATGACTGTGGTTATGCCCTGGATAAGTAAAAGCGTACTCGTTCCAAAAGCTTTACTCAATCCTACGATCGCAACCCAAGACCACTTCAAGCCGATTCGCGCTACTTTGGTGACTATCTGCGACAAATCTAAAATTGGCGCAATAGGCACTGTCTTCATTGAGGAAGCGCCAGCCACCCGTTCTAGTATTTCCGTTGCTGTTGCTGGTCGCCGCTGTACATCCACCTGCACCATGTCATCCAGCAAACTTGCTAGGTTGGGGCTAACCGTCACCTTGTCGCGCCACTTTAACTGGCCAGTTGCCGGATCTTCCATATCTGGAGGATATTGACCCGTAAGCAAATGAATCATTGTCTGACCCAGCGCGTAAAAATCCGCCGTTGGCCCTATTCCCGCCCCTGCAATCTGTTCGGGTGGACTGTAGCCTGGAGAAATCAAGCGGGTCGAACTCGTCTCCCCACTCGATGAAAGTCTGCCAATTTGTTTTGCCCCCCCAAAATCAATCGCTACTAGCTGACCTACCTGTGCCCCTCCTTTAGAAGACGGTGATTTAGGAGGGGTACGCAGCATTAAGTTAGACGGTTTGATGTCGCGGTGAATAATCTGGCGCAAGTGCAATTCGTCTAAAATTTCTACTGCCTGCTTTAGCCAATCTCGCACCCACTCTTCTCGACATCCTTGGGGATTCTCTTCAAGGATATTTTCCAACGTTTTACCGTTGATTTTTTCCATTACCAGGCAAGGTAGCGTGCGAGTGCGAGGATTACCCACAGTTACTTGAAAATAACTATCTGTTTCCACTCTGGGAACGCCGGGGTGATGCAGGCTAGCCATAACTGCTGCCTCTTGCTCAAATAGTTCTAGTGCCTTTGCAGAGGGTGACACTAACACTTTGATTACTTTCTCGGATTGCGTCTGTAAATCCCAAACTGTGTAGATGGAGGCGAACCCCCCCGAACCCAAACGATCGATGGGAATATAACGATTTTTCAGCCGCAGCAATGACCCGCAGCTATTGCAAAACTTGTTATCCCAAGGCTGGGACGCAGGCTGCGGACAATCCGGATTAATGCAGTAGGCAGCAGTAGCAACAGACTGAGACACGATCGCACAGAACACAGGCTCCCTCGATTTTACACAAAAGAGGCGCTTGGGCTAGTTAGTGCTAAGGGTAACAACGGCGCGATCGCTCCGTTATGTGTAATAGCAGCAGGGGATATGCGGAACCGGACGTGGCTGATTATCCAGCACTATCTATCGCGAGATAGATGAGCGATGGCTTTACCTAACGTTAAGTTAGATTAAAAAAAAGGCAATCTGATTTAAATTATGAATACATAAATGGAGTATATGTGCCTCTTCAAAAGGAGAAAAATCTGAGGGAGACAACAATTGAACTTGGCTTTGATTTTGACAAAGTTCAAGAAACAATTGATAGAATCACAGCTCAACTTGAAGAAGAAATAAATTCAAAAAACTCAACTCTTTGGCTTACTATTGACTTCGATAAGGTTAAGCACAGAATTGATAAAATTACCAGCCAGCTTGAAGAGGTTCAACGCAAGTTTGGCGCTTAGTATAAGTAACTGGATTTTGGTAGGGTGCTAAGGAATTCCAAAGGTAAAAATTAAAAGGCAAAATCAAGAAAAGCTATGCGCTTCAAGGCTTTTCACCTGAGACTATAGGCAAATTAGATATTGAATAGTTTATTGAAGACTATAAGCGATCGCTACAATCCTCGCTCATTTATCGCTGATAGTTCATTGCGATCGCATGGGATGCTATAGTGTATTGTCCGATACGCGATCGCATCTTTGCCTAAGACTTAGTGCATACCTCCCAATGGGGGGTGTTGATATCTTGTTGTAAACATAATCCATTAACCTTTTTTAGGATAAATAGATTTTCTTACTCAGCAGTAGGATATCCATATCTCTAGCTTAGACCCCGCCTATATTTGTGGGATTAGGAAGAGCGCCTAACCTATATCGGCTGGGTTATTTTATATATCTATATAGTTTCCATCGCAAGAGGGAGTGATCCCCAAGTAGCAGAAGTTACATTAATTTATATATAAAATGCAATGTGTTTTTAAGTATGTTTAGGAGGTGAGGCGTGGTTAATCAAGAAGAAAAAAAACTTAGAGAAAGAACTATCAGGCTTGGTTTTGATTTTGACAAAATTAAACAAACTGTTGATAAAATTGCCGCTCAACTTGAAGAAGATAAAAGAACAAGAAATAGCCATGTATGGCTTGGCGTTGATTTTGAAAAGGTGAAGCACAGAATTGCTAAGATTACCGCTCAGCTTGATGAGGCGCACCGCCACGTAGAAAAGGGCGCGGGTAACCACGCCTTTTCCCAGAGACAAAGCGAGCGCAGCGATCGCGCGTAAATATAATATCCACGCTATATCTTTAGTCTTTTTTAATCTTTTTCTGCCTCTCCCGGCTTAGCGCAAGCACCCTGTAATCAACCACAGGCAATTTTATTTTATCCCGCAGCATTCCAAGCAATAGGAGTACTCGGCTGCGATAGTAAAACATTAGAATTTTTGAAGTTGGTTTTAGTTTCTTCATCTAGCACTTTAACAACTTTGTTATAAATTTCCTCTGCATGTTGCATAGAATCACCAATACTGGTTAATCCCAACTTGCCAAATTCTGAAAGGCAACCCATGAGATGAAAAACAGTGCCCGTCTCAGTGCTGGTGTCAAAGTGTAGGTGATGGTGAGCAATAATATCCATCAGATCGTTAGGAAGCAAACCGCGATATCTGTCTTTTTGCAAATTATCAGTGGCAATATAGTATTTGGCTCGTCCTTGCTGGCTGTAAAACAGACCAGTGGCGCGGTCGTAGCGACCGTTAGTTAGAAACTTGAGCGTCATAAAGGGGTGGGTGGTTCCGCCTTTACGCAAGTTAATTTCAATGGCTTGGATGTCCCATTGAGGGATACCGTCATTGTCGGGTAGGCGAACGGCGATAAAGTCTACACCAAATCGTTCTAACGCCCCTTTTTCTGCCAATTTCATGCCAACTTTTAAACCTAATTCTTGCAAGCGCAAGCGATAAGTTTCATCGGCTGGGAAGCGACAACCGAGATAAATTTGACCGTCCGGGCCACCCAAAATTTGGTCGTGGGTGGAGAGAATTTCCACCTGTCCATCTGGTGTAATGCGACCTTGAACGCTGGGAGATAGCTTCTCTTCTCCTTCAATAAATGCCTCAACAATAGCCCCTAACTCTGGGATGCGATTGCGGAAATTTTCCCAATGCTCGCATTTAGCTTGAAAGCGCAGAGATGGGAAGCGATCGCTCATTGCTGCTACTCGTTCTTGGTGGGATGCGTTTCCCGGAGCCATATTGGGAATTGGTCTTAAATCTAAAAGTGCATTTCCTTCGCCGGAAATACCTTCATTGAGTTTAACGACCATCCGCTGTAAAGTCGGCTGGCGTTCCCATAATTCGGCTGCGGCGATCGCCAGTTCTTGAGCATCCCAAGCGCTAGAACTACCATCGGGATGAGGAACGCCGCTTTCTGCAAAAATTTGCCGACTTCCGCTCTTAGTTCCCCAATTCTGCAAATTGGGATCGCAAGCAAACAAAGGTACGCCTAGCCGCACGGACAACTCACGCTCCCAAGAGCTAGAGTTGTAACAAATCATATAAGACTGTTCTAGGCGCAACGCTTGGCGAATGCGTTCCATTAAGCGGGGACGCTCTAAAATTTTTTGGGAAAGAGGTTTGAGAGATGAATCGTAAGTTGAAAGTAATAGCAGGCGATCGCGTGCGTGGGAAAAGGGAATTCCCGGTAGCAGTTGCAAATAGTAATCTATAACGCTGGGATGCAACGGCTGGGACGTTACATAAATTAGCCGCGTTTGCGGGTTTTGCAGGCGAATCAGCGAGAATAGCAGTCGTTCCTCATAGTGATGAACGCCTTGAATCTTCTGCATTTCTCGCTGATCGAGGCTGAGGGAGGGGATGACCAAAATATCGCCATTGCTGTTATCAAATAGTTCGGCTCTAGGAGAGCGATCGCGCAGTAACCCCTGAAGAAGGCTAAATTGATCCGCCTGTTCGTTTATATGTGAATCTATAGTTTGCATAATCGTAATTCCGCCATAATCCCCATTAAGGCGATCTTACTGCGCTCTAGCTATTAAACAAAATATGTCTTAAGTAACAATCAAATTATTTGCAGATTCACTCCTTATCACTCTTTAGCTATATTTAGGTGTTGCAGACGCTTAAATTATGTTTCTAGGGGTGCTGAATACCAAATGTTTTCCTGGCGCGATCGCTACTACAATGGCAACTCGATCGCAAACTCTGCTCCTACTCCCGGTGCAGAAATACAACTCAACTTACCCCCGTGTTTTTCCACTACAATCTGATGCGAGATAGACAGGCCTAATCCAGTACCAGAACCGACTGGTTTTGTAGTGAACAAGTGGTCAAACACTCGTTTTTGTATCGATTCCGACATTCCAGGGCCATTATCTTTAATCCGAATTACTACACTGCGATCGCCTGGTTTTATTTCAGTGCGGATCGAAATTTTATTGGGCGATCGCATTATTTCTTCAAAAGAACGCCCAATATTTGATTCTTCCAATGCATCAATCGCATTGGCAATAATATTCATAAATACCTGGTTAATTTGCCCTGGTAAACACTTTACCTCTGGTAGACACCCATATTCTTTAATAACTTCAATTGCCGGACGGCTGCCGTTTGCTTTGAGCCGATGTTTCAAAATTAGCAGAGTGCTATCAATGCCGTCATGGAGGTTGAATTGCACCTTGCTGGTAGTATCAGATCGTGAAAACGTGCGTAAGCTAGTGCTAATGTTACGGATGCGCTCGGTTCCACCTTTTAGGGAGCAAATGAGATGGGGCAGGTCTTCCTTCAAATATTCTAAATCTATTGTTTCTATTTCCTCCTCTATTTCAGAGCCAGGATTAGGAAATTTTTCCGCATAAAGGTTTAAAAGATTAATCATGTCGTTTACATATGCTTCAGCGTGGCTAATATTCCCCGTAATGAAGCCAACAGGGTTATTAATTTCGTGGGCAACACCAGCTATTAACTGACCCAAACTCGACATTTTTTCACTTTGAATTAGTTGTATCTGAGTCTGTTGGAGCGAGTGCAGAGACTGTTCTAACTGAGTTGCTTTTTGTTGTAGTTGCGCTTCGGAATGCTGCAATGCCTCGTTAGCACTTTGTAAATTATGGTAAAGCAAGGCATTTTCTAGAGAAATAGCAGCTTGAGAGGACAGCAACTTTAGAACCTGCAACCTATCTTCTGTAAATACTCCCGTACTCAAGTTATTTTCTAAGTAAAGGATTGCTTGGCGTTTGCCTTTATAGATGATTGGGGAACACAGGATAGATTTTGGCTCAAATTTATTTATATAAGGGTCGTGCTTAAATAATGGTTCTTTTAATGCATTTTTAAGCACTAGATTTGATTGAGTTATTTCAACGTAGTTTATGATTGTTACTGGTAGCAAGCAGCTATCTTCTATGGGAATAGATTGTAAGACAGCAACATCATCACGATTTATTGACCCTATAGCTTCGATTACTAGCTTGCCTGCTTTTTCCATAATCAAGCAGCCTTTTTGCGCCCCAGCATTTTCAAGGATGACTTTCATCAGCGACTCAAGCAACTTATCAAGAAGAATTTCTTCAGAAAGAGCAAGGGAAGCTTTCATCACCGTTGTTAAGTCCAGCACGCTGGATTCGCCTGTGGTAGTCGGGCTAGTTGTATGAGTGGATTTTATAGATATTGTTTCTATTGTATTGAACGCATTCAAGTAGTCGGGAATATCCTGTTTAGAAGTTTTGTGGAGGTACTGAGGATATTGTTTTTCTAAGTCTTGAGCTTTGGCGATCGCTCCCCAACGGATATAAGCATAGTAGGCATCAGTCATATATACTTGACCAATCTTTTCTCTACTTATAGATAAATAAAATTTGGCTGCTAGTTCATTTCCTAAACCTTCTTCTTGGATATATCCAGCCTTGCTCGCTCCGCTTATTGCGCGGTCGTAAAGCACCTGAGCTTTATGATTTTGACCCAAAATTCTACTCTTTTCTGCTTCCACTAAGTCATACTTATGTTGAAAGTTCATTGGGGCATTGTTAGACCATTTCGCCATTTTCTCCTGATTAGACTGTACTTTCTCCAAATAGTGCTTTTTGGTTTCTACATCGGCATCATCATAGTGAGCTAAAAGCGCCAAAGAATAATAAAAGTTATGCTCAGGCACATAAATTAGTCCCGTGCCGCCTTGTTCGTATTTTTCTCCTAACTTAGCCGCTTCAACTGCCCCTTTGTATTCTTGGAACAAATACATGAGCATAGTTTTACAACAATAGAGGGAGAAAACCAGAAGAGCAGAGTTTTCTTTTTCCCAAATCGGCAAAACTTCTAATTCATTAAAACTTTCTCCTACTAACTGGCATGGATCTTCTGATTGACCCAACAGATTTAAAACCCTCTGTCTCCATATTTTGAACCAAGAAATATGAAGCTCTAGTTTGAGCTTTTCCGTCATTTCTATATATTGCGCCAGCTTTAGATTAAGAGATTCTAGCGGTTCCCCAATAAAAAATAGGTGGTTTCCATGATGGACAGCATTATAAAAGGCATATTCTAAATCCCCAGCTTCAATTCCGCTTTGCACCGATTCACGCAAAGGTTCAATAGTGTCTTTAACATGGTCTTTCCAGTATCTTACAAACGAGTTAAATAGATTTATTGCTTTAACTTTAAGTTCAGGAACATTAAATTGCTCCCATACCTTTACAGTTAGTTGCCCAAATCGATATCCTGAGTCTAAATCGTCATAAACTCCGCATAACAAAACCCCATAATACCCATAGCCAGGAATAGCTTGGGGCGAATTTCCATATTGAATAGAACGCTTGACCATTGTGCAAGCAATTAGTTGCAACAATAGAGGGTCGGCCTGATAAGCTGGAGCTAACGTACTCATAAGAATTCGCATTGTTGCCAGTTGATAAGGGTCGGTCATTACTGGTAAGTTAGCTAGATCTTCGATTCGTTTGACACTCCAACTTAACTCGTTTTTCAAATTAGTAGCGCAAATATTTATTTCCTCTTCTTCTGTAGGTATAGATATACCTAGCATTTTAAGAACTGACCTAGCCGTTGATATTGCTTCGCGCGGCTGGTTTTGAGCTACATAAAACAGGATTTGTAGCTCATAAACTTTGACCCCATCTAGGATATCTTTGGCGTATCGCAATACTTCTTCAGATAGTTGCTTGGCCTTTTCAAAATTAATGTTTAAGTATTCTGCTTCTACTGCTGCCACATAGAGTTGTAGTGTTAATTCATAATTATCAGTCCAGCTATCAGCCGCAAGTAGATCCAGACCACTATTCAAATATCTGACAGCGGGTTCATAAGCTGTCGCTAACTTTGCTTTCCTACCTGCTATTAAATTTAGAGAAGCCAGGTTATTTTTTTCTGACTTATTTGCTAGCAATTCACTGCCGATATTTAGTTGATTGACCAAATCGAATATATTTTCTTCTAAATCAACAGATTTAGTGTTTTTTAGTAAAAGCTGACCAATCTTTAGGTGAGTAGCTTTTTTATCGGCTTCTGGGATAAGAGAATAAGCTGCTTGCTGTACCCGATCGTGTAAAAATTTATAGGAAACTGTCAGTTGTCCATTGCTAGTTGGCCGTTGTTCTTCTAGCGACCACCCATCTTGGATTGTATCTGCATGAAAGAACTTGTAAATGTCAGAGCAAGGTAAGATTAAGCCTGATTGCAATGCTCTCCACAAATCAGCAGCGGTTTCAGTAGGAGATTTTTCATAAACAATCGATAATGTTTCCAAGTCGAATTTATGACCAATACAAGCAGCAAGTTTTAATACCCCTTGTGCATGAATTGGCAATTTTTGCAATTGAGCAGCCATGAACTCGACTACATTATCAGAAACTGCTAAGGCTTTTACTTTGGCAAGATCGCACTGCCAATAGCCGCGATCGCAGTCATAAGATAACAGCTCGTCATTATACAGAGACGTTAAAAACTGAGTCGCAAAAAATGGATTGCCTTCTGTCTTCTGAAACACCAGTTCAGAAAGTAGCTTTGATTGTTCTTGCGGACAGCTTAGGGCATCAGCTATTAAGCTATTTACATCGCTTTGACCTAAAGAATGCAAAACAATTTTATTGACTGTAGCGCCCGTTTTTTTAATTTCATCTAAAGTCAGCATCGTTGGATGAACTGGACTGACTTCGTTATCTCGATAAGCGCCAATAAAAAATAAGTATTTTGTATCGGGGTCAGTCATAAGTAGCTGAATCAACTTCAGGGAAGCTGAATCAGCCCATTGCAAGTCATCCAGGAATAAAACCAACGGATGTTCAGCTTGAGTAAACACCCGGATAAAGTTTTGAAATACTAAATTAAATCTATTTTGCGATTCGGTTGGTCCCAGTTCCTGCACCGGAGGCTGTTGACCAACGATTTTTTCAACTTCAGGAATAACATCGATAATTACCTGACCATTACTGCCTAATGCTGTGGTAAGTTTCTTGTGCCAAATAGCAATATCAACTTTAGTTTCTGTCAATAATTGCTGTATTAAGTCGCGGAATGCCTGGACAAGAGACGCGAAGGGAATATTTCGTTTAAATTGGTCAAATTTGCCGGAAATAAAATATCCGCGCTGTCTTACAATCGGTTTATGAACTTCATGGACTAAGGCTGATTTCCCGATGCCAGAGTAACCAGCTACTAACATCATTTCCGTGCTACCCAGGCTTACCCTCTCAAAAGCCGCCATCAAGGTATCAATTTCTGCTTGCCTTCCATATAACTTTTCAGGTATGTGGAATTTCTCAGAAATATCCCGCCTTCCCAGAACAAATCTTTCAATCTTCCCCTTATTTTCTAGCTGACTCAGGCAAGTTTCTAAGTCGGCTTTTAAACCTCTGGCACTCTGATATCTTTCTTCAGCAGTTTTAGCCATTAATTTCATTACAATATCCGAAACCACACTAGGAATTGCGGAATTTACAAATCTTGGTGGCATCGGCTGAAGAGCAATGTGACAGTGGACTAATTCCATCGGATCGCTGGTAGTAAATGGCAGCTGACCTGTTAACATTTCATAGAATGTTACTCCTAAAGAGTAGAAATCGCTGCGATAATCAATGCCCCGATTCATTCTCCCAGTCTGTTCGGGTGATATGTAAGCTAAAGAGCCTTCAAGTCGGTTTGGGTTAATTATGCTGGCTTGTTCTTTAGGTAGTAGAGAAGAAATGCTAAAATCAGTAATTTTTACCTCAAAAGTTTGGGGATTAATTAGGATGTTGTGTGGTTTTATATCTTTATGAATAATGCGATTTAAAACCAGTCCTTCTAAAGCTTCCGCTATCTGAATGGCTAGTTTCAAAAACTCAGTTAAGGTTAGTTTATAAAAGGTAATATAATCTTTTAAAGATTTGCCGCCAAAGTCTTCTAATACTAGCGCAAACCCATTGTGATAGTTTTCCAAGCTCAAGGGTTTGATAATACCAGATAAATTTAAATTCTTGGCAATTGTATATTGATTCCTCAAACGGATAAGTTCGCTGAGTGTAGGATAGGCAGTATTTAGAAGTTTAATAACAACTGGTGTTTCATCCGAGTCGCGATGACCGCGATAGACTACTGTCTTGGCACTTTCATGAATTTTGTCCTCTAGAATATATCCGGCAAGTGGTTGCATAGTGCTTCTTTATACCTAAATATTAATGGCGATCGCGCCCTAAAATTTCATCGTAATTCAAATTATTTCAAAGACCAACAATTTTGTTACATTTGTTACATATCTTCAGATAGATTAATATATAGCTATTAGTAAATGAGTTGGGGCGATACTAAAAAAACAGCAAGCGCTCCCTACCTGTCCGGTAATATAGTTTTTCATGTACTTAAGCCGTACTATTACTGAGCTAGAGGGTAATCAACATCTAGCGCTATTTAAGTAATAACACTTAAAATAAATGTATAAACGCTAAAAATAGTTAGTAAAAATATACATAAACAATAGCAGCTACAATAAATATTCTTTTCCAATTTACTCTTGCTATTTTTATCAAATTAATCCCACAAACTTAAGTTTACCTGCCGCCAAAAAGAGTTGTATTACGAAATGTATGAGTAAAGTGGCACTTAAGTTAATTCATGTTAAACATACTTATTCATTTTAGATTTGATTGGTTAAGTTTATGTAGATGTAGAGCTTATCTACCTACATAGCGGCGTTGGTATTAGTTAGATAAGCGTTAAGACAAAAGCACTATGGAAAGAAAACTTAATCGGCGTAAATTTATCCTGTATGGCTCCGCTGCTTTTGGCACTAGCTTGTTGGCGAAAGGTTGTGCAAAGACTTCTTCTAGCAGCAACGACCGCAAGCCGATTATAGTCGGCGGACTCCATGATGAAACGGGGGCGATCGCACTATACGGCGTGCAGATGGTTTCTGCGGCTAAAATGGCGATCGCGGAAATCAATGCTGCCGGGGGTCTGCTAGGTCGCCAAGTAGAATTTAAGCAATACGACACCCAATCCGACATCCAGAAATATACGCAACTTGCCCAACAACTCATCCTGGGGGATAAAGTTGATGTGCTGGTTGGTGGCATCACCAGCGCTTCTCGCGAGGCAATTCGTCCTATTGTTGACAAGTACAAGAAACTCTATTTCTACAATACCCAGTATGAGGGGGGAGTGTGCGACAAATACGTTTTTTGTACCGGGGTGACTCCCTCATCCCAGTCGAAGTTATTAATAGACTACGCCGCTAAAAAACTTAAAGCAAAAAGAATCTACACTATCGCCGCTGACTATAATTTTGGCCGAATTACAGCCGATTGGGGAAAGCTTTATGCCAATAAAAATAATATGCAAGTGGTGAGCGAAGAATTTATACCCCTTGATGTTTCTGATTTCAGCACCACAATCGGCAAAATCCAGCAAGCCAAGCCAGACGTAATTTATTCTGTTTTAGTTGGTAGCAACCATGAGGGCTTTTTTGGTCAGTGGGCAGCAGCAGGGTTGCAGAACAAAATACCCTATTTGTCCCCAACTTTTGTGCAGCCTTACGACCAGGATGGCAGCAAAAGGCCTGAAAAAGCAGGCTACATTTCAGCTCATTCTTATTACATTAACGAGCCAAGGGAAGCTAACAAAAACTTTGTTAGTAAGTTTCACCAGCAATATGGCGATCGCAAATATATCAATTTTTTTGGAGCAGATACTTATACGGGTGTAATGCTCTGGGCTGAGGCTGTTAAAAAAGCTGGCACGACTGAAAATGAGGCAGTAATTAAGGCACTAGAAGACGGATTAATCTACGATCGCGGCCCTTTGGGTTCTAAGAGTTTTGATAAAACCCACCATGTCAATCACACAATTTATATCCTCAAATCTAATGCAGAGCAGGGGTTTAACTTGGTAGATGGCCCTTATAATAATCTCAGGGCTGTTGACGATCAGGGGCAATGCGATTTGAAGGCTAAGGCTAATACTTCTAAGCAGTTTGTGCCTAAATTTTAATGAAAAATTTAATGCCTTTAAAAGCAAAAAAATTATGGCCGTGTAATGTGGAAGTTTTACCTGTTATGTTGGTCTGTCTGCCTAGTTTATTAATAGGTGAGCAACTTTGGAACAAATTACCCTACTTTTCATAAACGCTTTGACAAGTATTTCACTGTTGCTAATTGTATCTTTAGGTATTGCAGTTACAGTAGGAATGATGGGCGTTATAAATTTAGCTCACGGAGAGTTAGTAACGATCGGCGCTTATACGGTCGTGGTACTAACTCAGGCAAAAGTTCCCTTAGTTATAGCAATGCTAGCCGCGCCCATTGTGTCAGGAATTTTTGGATTAATAATTGAGCGTTTAATTATTCGCAGGCTGTACGGAAGGGTAATTGATACGCTTCTGGCAACTGCGGGATTAAGTATGTTTCTAATTCAAGTTACCAGATTGATGTTCGGGTCAGATAGCCGCAGCGTACAGATGCCTTTGGGTAGTGTAACGATTGGGAATACAGCGATCGCATCCTACCGATTATTAACGATTGTAGTGGCGATCGCTCTAAGCGTTTTCACTTACTTAATCTTCACCCGCACCCGCTACGGATTGGAAGCAAGAGCAGCAATTAGTAACCCTAGTATGGCGGCGGCAGTAGGTATCAACGCCTCACAAGTTAATATGTGGACTTTTGCCTTTGGTTCGGCGCTGGCGGGGATTGCGGGAGCAATGCTAGCCCCTTTCACAGCAGTTACGCCCTCAATGTCTGGCTTATTTATGGCGCGGGCGTTTATGACTTCTTTAGTAGGTGGCCCTGCAATTATATTGGGGACAGCCACTTCAGCGGGAGTTCTTGGCTTAGTCGAGAGTGTCGTTGCTTTTGCAACTACGACTGTATTTGGCCAGGTGGCGTTGTTGGCTTTTTCAGTTTTGCTGCTGCGTGTTTTTCCTAAAGGAATTTCGGGTAATTGGGGAAGGTCGCTTTAATTGTGATTTTAGATTAAGGTCTAAATGCCACAGATGTTTAATCGCCCATAATTATTTATTAAATGCATTTCACTTTATGGCTAAAACTATTTATTTAAATACTTTATTGCAATTTTCTCCAGGTTTGATTTTGCTGGCAGCTCTTTTGCTGCTACCAATAGTCGCCGATCCCTTTACTATCGTCAATTCAACTTATTGGCTGATTTGCGGATTGCTTGCCCTCAGCCTAAGCTTTGTTTGGGGCATCGGGGGAATTTTTAGTTTTGGGCAGACTATTTTTTTTGGGCTGGCTGGTTATACCTACGGTATAGTTAGCCTAAATATTCAGGGAATTGGTGGGACAATTTTAGGTTTACTCGTTGGGATAATAATAGCAGCTTTAGCCGCTACAATTATGGGTTATTTCATGTTTTACGGTCGGGTTGCTAGCTTATACGTTGCTATTATTACTCTCGCTACTACCTTGATATTTTACAACCTATTTGTCAGTACTTCGGGCGCTCAATACCAAATAGGTGAAGCAGCGTTGGGAGGGTTTAATGGTATGCAAAGAGTGCCAACTTTGCTGGATTTAGATATTACCTTCACCTATTGGCTAGTTACCGCTATTTCCGTAGTGGCTTTCGCATTGCTTGTGTCGCTGCGGCGCACTCGTTTTGGTCGGGTATTTAATGCAGTACGAGTGAACGAAGAACGCACGGAGTTGCTAGGTTATGATGTGCGCGGGTTAAAACTTACAGGGTTTGTAATTGGGGGAGCGATCGCGGCTTTAGCAGGAGTCTTGCATACCTCTTGGGGAAACACTATTAACCCAACAGTTTTTAACTTAGATCAAGCGACTCTAGTGGCAATTTGGGTAATGGTGGGAGGACGAACTAAACTTTGGGGTGCTTTTCTGGGTGCAGCACTCATCCAGTCTTTTTCCAACTTTTTGGGTACAACAGCCCAGTACGCAACCCCGTTAATTTTGGGTGCAACCTTAATCGCGCTCGTGCTTTTCCTACCCGAAGGAATTGCGCCCGCGATTGAAAAACTATGGCAGCAAGTTTTCCCTATAAATTGCCAGGTTGACTTACCTTTGTCTACGCCCATCTCTCTAGTAGATACACCGCTGGAAATTAATAAATCCTACGAAATTCTCATAGCTAAAAATCTTAAGCGTAAATTTGGTAATTTTTGGGCAGTTGATGGCGTAGATCTTGAGTTTAAAACAGGACAACCTTACTGCATAATTGGCCCTAATGGAGCGGGTAAATCAACCTTTTTCAACTTGCTCACAGGTCGCCTGAGAGCAACTGGTGGACAGGTGATTTATGATGGCGAGGATGTCACCGCGTTAATGCCTTTTGAGCGTGCTAGGCGGGGAATCAGTATCAAGCTGCAAATTCCTAATATTTACAATGAGTTAAGCGTATATGAAAACCTCTGGCTGGCAGCAGCTATTCGCTACCCTAATTTAGTAGAAAAACACGCCAAAATGGCTCAAATTGTGGACGAAATTGGGCTGCGCGATCGCCTCAATACTCGCGCAGGCGAACTTTCACATGGCGAAAAACAATGGCTAGAAATTGGCATGGCGGCGGTGACAGACCCCAGGCTAATATTGCTAGATGAGCCAACGGGCGGTATGAGTCGCGGGGAAACCCTAAAAACAGTTGAACTTGTCAATAAATTGGCTAATAATTCTACAGTAATTGTAGTTGAACACGATATGGAATTTGTTCGCCAACTTGGTGCGTTTACTACGGTATTTGCTCAAGGTAAAGTATTAGCAACGGGAACGATAGAAAACATCCAGCAAGATGAGCGCGTAATTGAAGTTTATCTGGGAAAAGCTCATGTTTAGCGTTGATAATCTTTCCTCGGGTTACGGTTCAACTCAAGTTCTCAGGGGAGTTAATTTAAATGTGGCGGATGGTTCTATTGTTGCGGTTTTGGGCCGTAATGGGGTTGGCAAAACAACGCTATTAAAGACCATTATCGGATTAGTACCTATAACTACAGGGAAAATTAGTATTAGCAACGTTGACCTCACCCATTTGCCAGCGCATCAAAGGGTGCGTCGTGGAATTAGTTATGTCCCCCAAGGTCGAGAAATTTTTGCTTCGCTATCTGTGCGCGAGAATATTATTTCTGGTCAGTATGGGAGAAAAAAATCTGATAACACCAGCATGGAGTGGCTGCTTGATATTTTCCCGATGCTGAAACCAAAGCTGAATGAAAGAGGCGATCGCTTATCTGGTGGTCAACAGCAGCAACTAGCGATCGCACGCGCTTTAGCATCCCGTCCCAAAATTTTACTACTTGATGAACCTTCTGATGGCATTCAGCCATCCATCGTGCTTGAAATTACTCATAAACTTAAGGAAATCAATATTTTATTTGGAACGACCATAATCCTAGTGGAACAAAATTTAGAGGTTGTTCAGTCTCTAGCACAGCAAGTTTATATCATGGTCAAAGGCGAGATTATTGACAGCATCGCCACAGATAAACTCACCTTTGATAGCCCTATTCTACGCGAACACTTAGGCGTTTGACTGCGCTTATTAGCATCAAGGACTGGTGATTTTTTTAGCGTTCTATTGCTGCAACTTCCTTGGGTACAGCATCAGTTAATACCTCATGTCCTTCTGCGGTAACTAATACATCATCCTCAATCCGAATTCCAATTCCGCGCCATTTTTCATCTACCTCTGGTTGTCCTTCGGCTGGTTTGATATTCTGTGCGATATAAATTCCAGGTTCTACTGTTAGCACATGTCCAGGTTGTAAACTTTGCCAGACTTCTTCACCGTGCTTATAAACCCCAGCATCATGCACGTCTAACCCTAGCCAATGTCCGGTGCTGTGCATATAAAAAGGTTTGTACTTCTCCTCTTTGATAATTTCGTCAATATTACCAGCTAGGAGTCCTAAATCAATTAAACCTTGAACCAAAACGCGCACTGCTGTATCGTGAATTAGATTATAAGGATTGCCAGGTTTAACTTGCGCGATCGCTTGTAGTTGCGCCTCTAAAACCAACTCGTATATCGCCTTTTGTTCTGGCGTAAATTTGCCGCCTACTGGAAATGTGCGAGTAATGTCAGCGTTGTAGTAATCGTATGCACAACCCGCATCAATTAACAGCAACTCGTTATCCAGCATCTGCCGATTATTCTCGATGTAGTGCAGCACGCAGGCATTAGCGCCAGATGCCACAATTGAGGGATAAGCTGGCCCCATTCCGCCCCGCAGGCGAAATATGTGTTCGAGTTCGGCTTGAATTTCGTATTCGTAACGCCCTGGTTGCGTAAATTCACGGACGTGGTTGTGCGCTTCAACCGAGATTTCTGCCGCTTTTCGCATTAACTCCAACTCAGCGGGACTTTTCACCAGTCGCATCGCATGAACGATGGGGTTTGTGTCTTCAATAGCAATTGGCCCATACCCCCGTTTGGGATAACCCGCCATTAAGTTTTGCCAGTGTTTGAGGATCTTGTCATTGAAAGGGCGATCGCGTCCTAAATGGTAATAAATTCGCTCCGCTTTTTCCAAATATAGCGGTAAGTTCTTATCTAGTTCGCTAATCGGATACGCTTCATCAGCCCCATATCGTTCCTTCGCCCCTTCCACTCCAACTCGGTATCCCGTCCACGTTTCCTTCACCGGATCTTTCGGCTGGACGAACAAAATGAATCGGTGTTTATCGTGATGCGGTGCTAAAACTGCTACTGCTTCTGGTTCGTTAAACCCCGTCAAGTAGTAAAAATCGCTATCTTGTCGAAAAACGTACTCGACATCGTTGTGCATCACAGCCATTGGCGCACTGCGAAATATAGCAGTTCCTCTGCCAATCTTAGCCATCAACTGTTCGCGGCGTGAAACGTAGCTATCCCTTAGTGACTCGCGGTATTCTGCTTGCATGCTCCCCTAGCTTTGTTTTCTTAACATCTTTACAAACCACTTTTTACCTTGTTAAAACTATATACCTCCTAGTTTTAACAAGGTTAGTGTTTAGAATTAATTCTATATTCATCTGTCTTGCGAAAGATTTTAAAGTTATCGGTAAAATAAATTTTATTGCTTATTAATTAGGTTAAATAATATACTTTTTAAGCATTTTTGCTGAAGCAAACCAAAAATTTATTAAAGAAGATAGTAGAAGTCAAGACAAAAAGCAACAATGGCTCACTTTCCCATACTGGAATACGATAGCGTCACCGATGCAAAGGTGAAAGCAGTTTACGAGGAAATTATGGCAGAACTGGGGTTTGGCATCATCCCCAATTTGTTTAAATCGATGGCTACAAACCCAGACGTACTGGAAGCCAACTGGAAAAAGTTCCGCGCTACAATCTTACAAGGGGATGTGCCTCGCACGCTCAAGGAAATGGTTGGTGTTGCCATCTCGCAAGCTAACAACAGTCCCTATGCCCTAAACGTTCACCTGCATGGATTATCAGCCTTGGGGATGAGCGAGGAAGTTCTCAAGACGTTAGTCTCAGACTTTGTTGCTTGCCCGCTACCCGAACGAGAAAAAGCTGTCATTAGCTTTGGTTTAAGGGCTGGTACAAAGCCCCATGAGTTGACGGCTGCGGATTACCAACAACTAAAGGATTTGGGGCTGGATGAGTCAGAAATTTTTGAGATTATAGCAACAGCAGATTTATTCGCCAGCGTCAATCGATATACAGATGCGATCGCCCTCGAAATTGACTCCTTATAAAATGCTGTGATTTTCTTCAGGGTGCAACTCGTTGGCTTGTTCCGAATGATGCGTTCATTCGTCGCCCTTCCAGACAATGATTTTACTTAATGGGCAACACTCCGCATGAACACTTTACCTCGGGCTATTAATGGCAATGGGCTGGATAATCTCGATCGCGAACAACTGTTGCTGACAGCCCGCCGCCTGCTTGCAGAAGCCCAAGCACTTTCTTCGCGCATCGCCGCCGTCAATGAAATTGCCACAGTAATTAACCGTTCTCTGAACTTAGATGAAATTTTGCGAGTAGTGGGCAAACAAGCTAAATGGTTGTTAGATTTTGAACACCTTAGCGTCTATCTTTGCAAGAATGATTCCTGTCGCTTCATTCAACTTTTTGGCCCTCGTGTAGACTTTGATGAATCCGCGATCGCAGATAGCAGTCCTGTGAATAAAGCCATCAAAACCAATCAATCACAACTGATCCGCGAAGGTTCTGCAAACGATTTTCTCAAGCCTTATGCCTCGCAGATTATCATCCCATTGGGAAGCGATCGCCAAGTTATGGGTACGATCAATTTTGCCACAACACTACGGTCGGTTTACACTCTAGAAGACGTGCGTATCGGCTATTTACTGGCTGTGCAAGTATCAGCAGCTATCCGCAACGCTAATTGTTTTGAAGAGTTAAATCTCCTGTATGCCCAAATAAATTCCGAAAAACGCAATTCTGAGCACCTGCTCTTAAACGTACTTCCAGCCAATATTGCCGATGAATTGAAGCGTACTGGCAAAGTCAAACCAGTTCATTATGAATCAGCTTCTGTTATATTTACGGACTTCAAAAACTTTACTAAATTATCCGAATATTTAACACCCCAAGAGCTAGTAGATGAACTAGATTATTGTTTTTCTTCCTTCGATATGATTATCGATGCACACAATTTGGAGAAATTGAAAACAATTGGGGACAGTTATATGTGTGTTGGGGGGATTCCTACTCCTAACCAAACCCATGCAATTGATGCCATCCTAGCCGCCCTACAAATTCAAGCTTTTATGCAATGGCGCAAGCTAGAGAAGCAGCAGAACAATCAACCCTACTGGGAAATCCGCATTGGCATCCACTCAGGGCCATTACTAGCGGGTACAATTGGCCATAAGAAGTTTGCTTACGATGTTTGGGGCGATACTGTTAACATTGCATCTCGAATGGAATCATCGGGTCTTCCTGGATGCATAAATATTTCCCAAGCAACTTATGAGTTAGCAAAGGATTTCTTTGAGTGTGAATATCGTGGGAAGATTAATGCCAAAAATAAAGGTGAAGTCGATATGTATCTTGTCACCGGGATTAAAGAAGGATTGTCATTAACTTCAAGGCGTTTGATACCAAATGATGAGTTTAATAACCTGTATTTGGCAATCACATAGATGCTAGGGAATGGTGGTTGTGGAATTCAATGACCCCATACCCGATACCCCATTCCCAATTACCAACCCCGATCTTAAAACTTGTAACTCAAAACTGCGATCGCGCTTCCATTACCAGCAATATCGGCTGGCTTAATACTTATCGTGTCACTAGCGACGCGACGCACGTTCATTCCATTCGCCAATCCTAGAAACTCATCTAACGAGGCAAGATCGCAGCTATTGGCATCAGCAGCCTGCGTGCGGTAATGCGTAGGAATCACCAGTTTTGGGTTAAGAGCTTGCACAGCCTGCATCGCTTCTTCAGCCTTGTAGGCTTTAGGTCCACCCCCGACAGGAACCAGCACCACATCGGGGCGCCCCATTAAGATTTTTTGTTCGACCTCAATCGGCGCAGCAGCTCCGCCTAAGTGGAGAATATTGATTCCCCCTTGGGTCCAGCGCCAAGCAACATTAGTTCCAAATCTGCGCCCGCCCTCGCGATCGTGGTTTAAACTAATTCCTTGGAGTTGCAGACCCTCCACCTTATACGCGCCCGGTTCGTAAAGGAACTTCGGCTCACCAGGCAGATCTTCAATAGCTCCTTCATCTAGCATCTGGCTGCTGATTAGCACAACATCTGACGCCACTTTGGGCGATCGATACCCAGCCGTGCAGCCCAGCTTGCGGAACGGATTTACCAGGACTTTAAGACCACTCCCGCTAAAAAGAAAGCAGGTATGGCCCAGCCATTGCACTGAAAGCGAACCACTGGGCGTTGCAGCTTGGTAACTCCTGAATCCAGAAGTCAAGCCTGTTCCCATAGCTGCAAGCAAGCCTGCCCCAGCATAGCGCATCAACTCTCGCCGTTTCATCATCCGTTGTTCGTTGTTCCTTGTCTGTAGCTGTTTAGCTTTGGTAGATTTTTGGCGATCGCATTCACGAAAGAGCGATCGCACCAACACTACCACCTCACGCTCGTTAGTTGTCAATTGGTAAATGACCAACGACCGCTAAAGCGACTCCAGAAAGTTCCTGAGCAGTTGCTTGCCTGAAGTCGTAAGAATGCTCTCTGGGTGGAATTGGACGCCTTGAATGTGCGGATAGTTCCGGTGTCGGACGCCCATGATAGTTCCATCATCAACCCACGCGGTAATTTCCAGGATATCTGGACAAGTTTGCCGCTCGATAGCCAGACTATGATAGCGGGTAGCGGTGAAAGGATTTTCTAATCCCTGGAAAACGCCGACCCCCATGTGATGGATTTCAGAGGTTTTGCCATGCATCAAAGTTGGGGCAGAAACAACTTTACCGCCGAACACCTGACCGATGCCTTGATGTCCCAAACAAACTCCTAGAATAGGAATGCTAGAACCGAGGTTTTCGATCAATTCTTGGGAAACACCAGCATCTTCTGGGCGTCCGGGGCCAGGAGAAATGACAATTCCATCTGGTTGCAGCTTGCGGATTTCTTCTAAAGAAATTTGGTCGTTGCGGTAAACCCGAATATCACCCAACGAGGGGAATTCATAGCTTAGTTCGCCTAGATATTGCACTAGGTTGTAGGTAAAGCTGTCGTAGTTATCAATAACAATAATCAAAGGCCATCGCTCCTTCTAAGGATGGTGGGCAATACCGGGCTACTCAAAAACTTAAGAAGCTGCTAACGCACAGCAGATTGAATTAAAGCTAACAAGGGGGGGAGTAGCAGCGAACCAGCTACCAACACAGACGCGATCGCGCTAACTAAAACCGCACCTGCTGCACAATCCTTAGCAATTTTAGCAAGCTCGTGGTATGAATTTTTAACCGTTAAGTCAACTACAGACTCAAGCGCCGTATTTAATAATTCCATACCCATAACTAGGGCGATAGTTAGCCCAATAACCGTCATTTCCACACGCGATAAATGCAAAAACACGCCTAGCGCGATCGCACCCGTTCCTATTACAACGTCGATGCGAAAGTTGCGTTGAGTTATAAAAGCATAGCTTAGTCCAGCCCAAGCGTATTTAAAACTTGTGACTAAGTTAGGAGCAATATTCCACGCTAATTCACGGTTTGGCTTTTGGGGCATTACAGAGCAATTAGAAGTCGGCTTTGAAAGTTCTTGAGTCATGGCAGGATTTTTTGCGTGCCTCTAAAAAATTAACCTTTCATCCAGTTTAAGTAAATAAAACTTTAGTCTGGATAGGTCGCAATTGAATCAAACTAATCGTACAACCCCAGCTAAAGGCTTTATGCTAACTTTGTATCCACACCGACGATATTAAGCAACCTTTCTTGCTCGTTGAGCATTTGAGTCAGGCTGTCGTCATCGGGGTGATCCCAGCCGAGTAGATGTAGCAGTCCATGAGCAGCTAACCATGCTAGCTCTGTTTTTAACGTATGCCCCTGTTGTTGAGCCTGTCGGTTAGCTGTATCAACAGAAATTACAATATCACCCAGATACAAAGGCTCGCACTCGCTTAAATCAGCGGGTTGAGGACAGTCTACCTCTAAGGCTGCAAATGCCAATACATCTGTGGGTTTATTTTGGTGACGGTACTGTGAATTCAGGGCTTGAATTTCCGCATCGTCGGTGAGACGCAGGCTGAGTTCGTAGTTTGTCGTTACTGGTTGAGTATCTGAGTGCAGATTTTGCAGCCAATGATGGAACCATATTTCCCATGTTTCAGCGGAAATGGGGGGTTCTAACGCTTCAGCACCAGCCAACGGTGATATATGGCTGCTGTAAAAACAATCTTGGACGCTAATTTCAACTTGGATGGTCATGCCTTGCTGTTCTATAGTTAATGAGTCAAGTAGGCAAGACCTACGAGAACAGCCAGTAAGCCGATGGTTGTAAGAGCAAAGTGTTTTAAGGAAGTGCCTCCTTTGCGTACCATATTACGCATCGCTAGTTTGACGTAACTGGGTTCTTGGCTTTCGCTGGAAGCATTAGTTGGTGCCTGGGGCGATTGAGGGGCTGAGGAAGGACTGCTCATAAGAGTAGGTGGTGTGAGTCAAAAAGTTGGTGAGGAACTATTCATCCAACAATGTAACAGTTTGTTCACAAATTAGGCTAAATTACGCAACTCGCAGGTAGAAACTGGAAACCCGCTTTCTCGCGAGAAAACGGGTTTCTAGGGGTTGGATTTTTTAAGGCGCACTGCCTACCGAACGTACTAACTTTTACCAGAATTAGGCTAACTGATTTTCTTGGCGAAGGTAGGCTTCAATGAATGAGTCAATTTCGCCATTCATCACATCAGCGATCGCAGTCGTTTCCACAGCAGTACGCAAATCTTTTACCATCTGGTAGGGGTGGAAAACGTAGTTGCGGATCTGGTTGCCCCAAGCTGCTTCCACTATATCGCCTCGAATTTGGGCAATTTCCTGGGCGCGTTGCTCTTGGGCAATAATTAGCAACTTGGCTTTAAGGATAGCAAGGGCTTTTTCTTTGTTTTGTAGCTGACTTCGCTCTTGGGTACAGCGCACAGCAATCCCAGTGGGAATATGAACGATCCGCACCGCTGTTTCCACCTTGTTGACATTCTGGCCCCCCTTGCCCCCAGAACGAGTGGTGCTGATATCTAAATCCTTTTCTGGAATGTCCAGCTTTACCGAGTTATCTATCAGCGGCATAACTTCGACGCCAGCAAAGCTAGTTTGTCGCTTATCGTTGGCGTTAAAGGGGGAAATTCGCACGAGTCGGTGCGTCCCTTTCTCTGCCTTCAGGTAGCCATAAGCATAACGCCCGTCAATTTCCAAGGTGGCAGACTTAATTCCTGCTTCCTCACCCTCAGAAATTTCCGCCATCGTTACTTTATAGCCCTGATTTTCCGCCCAACGAGTGTACATCCGCACCAACATTTCCGCCCAGTCTTGGGCATCCGTGCCGCCCGCACCAGCATTAATTGTTAAGACGGCGCCTTTTTGGTCATATGTACCGGATAGCAGCTGTTCCAGCTCCCATCGATCGAGTTGGTGGTTAAGCTGGGTAAGGTTAGTTTGGGCTTCTTGCAGCAGTGCCTCATCTGTTTCTAATTCCAGCAGTTCCATTACAGCCTTGGCGTCTTCGAGGCTGGTTTTCCATTGGTGGAATTGCTCTAGGTGGGATTTAAGGTCGTTAAGTTCTTGGAGCGTTTTTTGGGCTGTATTTTGGTCGTCCCAGAATGTTGGTTGAGCCGCTACCTGCTCTAGGTCTTGAATTTTAGCAGTCAGAGCGGGTACGTCAAAGATAGTCCTGGGTTTTACCCAGGCGCTGAGACAACGTTTCGACGGCGCGTTTGATGTCTGTTATGTCAATCATGGTTCTTAGCGTGATTTAGAGAGCGATCGCTTTTATTGCTTTGTTGTCGATCTTAGCTGGAGTCTCCCTCGCAGTGCAGAAACTCTAGTTTAGACTAATGGTTTGTTGTTCTGCTTCGCATAGGCGTTAATGAACTGGTCGATTTCGCCTTTGAAAACTTCCGCGATCGCAGTTGTTTCTACTCCTGTACGCAGATCCTTCACTTTTTGGTAAGGAACAAAGACATATTCGCGGATTGTTTTGCTATAGGCAGCTTCAATTTTATCGCGCTGTATTTCGGCAATTGCTCGAACGCCTAGAAAGAGTGGCAGATTCTTCTAAGTATCTTAGACACCAGCCGCAGGATTACTGGTTAGATATACGGGGTTTTGTTCGTAAGCGGGAGACAACAGTTCTTGTCTTTCCCAATGCTCTATTTCTTGGTTGAGGTGGATAATGTTGGTTTGGGCTTCTTGCAACAGTTCAGCGTCGGCTTGAAATTCTAGCAGTCCCAAAGCAGCTAGAGTATCTACGAAGAGCGATCGCCACTTGCAATGTTGCAGCCTCTTCTAGTTAGCAACGTCCAATACCAAGAAAAAACCCCGCACCTCACGGTTAACGGGGTTTTCTATTAACTTAGACTTTGCCCCCTCGGAGCAGAAGCGCCATTAGTCGCGGCTATTGATAGCAATCAGCAAGCGCAAAATGAAGATAAACAAATTGATGTAAGTCAGGTACATCGACAGCGCTGCTGGCAGATATTCGTCATCGCGGTAGGTGCGGGGCAAGATATAGAAATCCACCACAGCAGCACCAGCGAACAGAAAAACCCCTATTCCAGAAATCCCAATTTCTAGCCATGTGGGTGTATATACGCCAAAGAACGAAAATCCCACCTGAGCTAGTACGACTACAAACAGGGCAATTATACCCAGCTGTACAGTCTTACTCAAAGCCATACCGTCAGACTCGGAGAGGTTCGAGCCAATCTGTCTGGCGACAATAAAGGTAATGCCACAACTTAGGGCAGCAATACCAATGCCTGCCATACCAACGCCCTGTGTCCTCAAAGCAAGGAACACCAAGCCGCTGAGAGTATAGCCCGACAGCAGGCTGTAGGTAGCAAGGAGAGGCAGGGCGACGCTCTTGTTACCGTTTCGGGCAACGCCAGAGGCGACAAAGAAGAGACCAATCTCGACAACCAACGCAACCCAGAAGGTTGTCATAAATAGCCCTGGATTGGAACGGAGAACGCCCAGCCCTCCATAAGTACCCAGTGCAGTTAAAACAAGCCCGCCGCCTACATAGGGGAGAGCGTTGGCAATAACATTGGGGCCTACAAGCGCGTGATTTTTAGCCTCGCGCATCGCTTGACGAAAGTTGCTGGTATTGCTCATAGGGATATTTCAAAACACTTAAGTAATGGACGGGAACTGGTAATTACTTCTATTGTGACTGAGATTTTTTGAGATTCGGCGTTGTTATAAAACCTACTTATAGGTTTTCTGTCCTCAAACTGCCTCTCAGCTTGCTGTAAATAGGTATTTTGCGTATTTATGCGTAGTTTGCCAGCACCCACTGCGGGGATTTCCGTAAAACGACGATGGTGGCTTGCCTTGTATATGCAGACAATGAATTCAGATTGGATTGATAAAGTTAATCAATTTAAACTGATTTATTTTCACTGCTGGGGCTTCTTGATATGGCAACTCAGTTTTTTTGTTCGAGGGGTATGGAACTTTTGGTTGCTTACTACCGCAATCCATCTATAAAAGTTCGCAATCAGCTAGTTCAGTTGAATGCTGGGTTGGTAAGAACAATGGCTCATAGAGCCAGCCAGCAGTGTGCTGAACCTTATGAAGATTTGGAGCAGATAGGCTATCTTGGTTTGATTCGAGCTGTTGAGCGGTTTAACCCTCATCAAGGCTGTGCTTTCAGCTCTTTTGCGGTTCCCTATATTCGCGGCGAAATTTTGCATTATTTGCGCGACAAAGGCAGTGTGGTAAAGATCCCGCGCCGCTGGCAGGAACTGCAAAAGGAAGGCAAAAAAGTTCGTAAAGAGTTGACAGAAAAACTCGGACGTTCCCCTAAAGATGCTGAGATTGCCCAAGCACTCCGCGTATCTGTTCAAGAGTGGCGCGAAAGCAAGACGGCGACTGAGAACCGTCTGCCCGTGAGTTTAGATGCGGCTGTAGGACAACAGGTTGATTTACCTATAACTTTGGCAGATACGCTACCAGATCAGCGCGAACTAGCGCTACAGCATTTAGAAGAAGATCGGCAACAGCTCGAAGGCGCTCTTAACTTGTTGGAAGAGAAGACGCAGGCTGCAATTGAGTTGGTGTTGTTGCGGGAGTTATCGCGTAAGGAAGCCGCCAAGCGAATTGGTGTTAGTCCGATGACGGTGACGCGCCATCTTAACCGAGGAATCGATCAGCTCGTGTTGCTGTTGCAGCCTCAAGCTACAGAGCGGCTGGCTAGCTAAACCATTACAATTTACAACGAAAATTTAAAAGGAAGCTTTTTGCCTTTTGGCTTCTGTTTCGCTTAAAGTTGTCGGGGATAGCAGCTTTTTTCACAGCCGTTAGGCTTAACTTGTGAAAATTAACTATGGTAATGCTGCTATTGTCGTATATCCGGCATTTCCCCGCCTTTGCACTATTTATTTAATGGTTGATGGCATTTCGGACGTTTAACCCTTGAAGCTGCCTAGTTTGTAGCAGGAACTTAGCGCGTGCAGGATTTTATAGCTTGTCCTAGCTACTAAACATAAATTACTTAAAGGGGGAGCGATCGCTCTTTTTAATTTTTTCCTTCAGATACCGGACTTCTCTAAGAAGTCCGGTATCTCGCTACTGCGAATTATTTATGAGTGGGCTTCATAGGCGCGATCGCCCCTTGCCCGCAGCGCCCTACTAAGCCAAAGCGATTTTTTCAGCCAATAGTAATATCCATAATCCCAAACCATATCATCGTTAACAGTTATTTTTGATACAAAATGGCAAAAATAATTATTTTTTTCAGGTTTTAATAATCCGATTGTTTACATATTTCTAAGCGTCCCCCTTATTCCACTTATATCGCTTGGCAGATGAAAACCTTCTACTTCCTAGCGACTGTAAGAATAGCGCCTGGAATCTAGAGAAATAAATGACTTTTACAATAAGCGCAATTGCTATTTATGATACAAAATTACCTACAAAAAGGAAGTAGAGAGATAATAAAATCACAACTAGGGAACTTTACATAAATCTCTGCCTCGATATAAAAAAGCGAGCGCTTACAAGAACATTTTTTAAGAAATGTGCGAATTCATACTGATTTATTAACTAATTTCAATAATACAAGTACATTACCACTGAAGGCAGAGCTTATAAAAATTATCCTTATTTCTGAGGGCAGATTATAAACTAGGAATTATTGAGCAAATATTGAATGTGTTAAGTCTGGCTTCCGGACGAAACTTTAGATAAGCGAAACACTTAACAAATCTAATTTTTTACCAACACTTCAAATGAGCTTCTTTAACTTGCAGACACCGATTTTTCGCAGAAAAGAAATAACTCAAGATGTGCAAAATTCTCCAGGCATATTGAGGATACACTTGCATATTGGAAAACTTACAATTTTTTCAACTTTCTATACAAGGCTGGATCAAGCTTGTATTTTGTGGGGTTTGATATCAGCAGCGATCTTTATAACTGCCCAATTTCTGCCTATTAGTTGGATAGATCAAGCAGTCTGGTGGTCAACGCTGACTATTGTTGGTACGATTTGCATGGTTAATCTCACTTGGTTTCGGGTAAGGCTGGAAAAACTCCATTCTGTACTATATTGCTGGATAACTATGATGCTTGCAGGTCTGGCGATCACAGATTTGAGCATTTTCCTGGGATGGGGGGAAGTTTTGATGCGCCTGTGTCCGATGTGGTTGGGATTGGTGGCGTTTTGTTATTTGTGGACTGGGGTGGAAATGCGATCGCGCACCTTTTTCCTGACTGGGATAATCCACTTGCTAGCTATATTAATTTTGCCTTTAGTGGAGAGTTGGCAGTTTTTAACGACGGGGATTGTGATGGGACTGAGCGTAGTGTTGCTGGCGGAGTTCCGCTGGGATATGCAACATAAAATAGATTGGGATTTGTTGACTCCAGAACAGAAACTGTATATCTAAGATGACGCGATCGCTTTTGGATGATGCTAATTCCCCAAATACAAAGAAAAGAGGAGAGCGACTATCGCTCTCCTCTTTTGTTACTACCAACAATAAGTTCTATTACCTCAGATGACTAGCGGGATTTCATGTCTGCGATCGCACCTTAATTTCTTGAAACCCGCCCAGGTGGGGTTTGTGTATCTAGGCGCGATTAAAATCGCCGGAATATGTTGATGTTACCGGGATTTCATATCTGCGATCGCACCTTTCGTCATAGCAGCGAGCGTCTTATCATTGGCTTTGGGTAAGTGATAATATTTCCCTCCAGCATTCTTAGCCAATTCTTTGGCAAAACCAGTGGAAACAAACTTATTCTCCGTATCAATTACTAACAACTGAATTCCCAAAGCGCGAACCCTAGCAGCAATCTCCAAAAGTTCTTTCTTAATATCCGGCTTCTCCCCTTCCTGCATCGGTTCACCCAAAGAACGAGCGAGGGGAATATTACCCCTTCCATCGGTAATCGCCACAATCACAACTTGACCGATATCTCCGCTCATCTGAGCATTAGTTCCCACGCGCACGGCTTGAGTTAAACCATGCGCTAAAGGCGAACCACCCCCGCATGGCATTCTCTCCAAACGCCGTCTCGCTAATGCAATCGAACGAGTCGGAGGTAATAAAACTTCTGCTTGTTCTCCCCGGAAAGGAATCAGCGCCACTTGATCGCGGCTTTCATAAGCTTCTGTTAGTAATTGCAAGACGGCACCCTTAGCAGATTGCATTCGGTTAAGCGCCATCGAGCCAGAAGCATCAACTACAAAAATTACTAAAGAACCAGCTTTGCGTACTAAGCGCTTGCCGCGAATATCTCCCTGTTCTACTATTACTTTGCGGTTGGGTTGACGCGCTCGCCTTGCTTTTTGATAAGGTGAAGCTGCTCTCAAAGTAGCATCAACTGCAATCCTTCGCACTGGCCCTTTGGGTAACATCGGTTTGATGTAGCGTCCCCTATCTTCCGAGAAGATTTTACTGCGACTTCCAGACTTACCCCGTCGCTGCGCCATCTGAGCAAAATAAAGTACGCTGGGGTCGAGAATTACTCCTTCTGGATCGAAGACAAATTCTTCGGGAACATTTGGCTGATCCTGTTGCGGTTCTTCTGGCTTTTCCTCCTCATCTTGTTCATCCTGCTCATCTTGTTCTTGCTGAGATTCATCTTGTGGCGGTGGCGGTGGTGGCGGTGGTGGTGGTGGCGTTTCTTCGGGTGGAGTTTGCACGATTGTGGCGCGAGGAACTATTACTAATTCGACAGCACGCCGCAAATCTTCTGCGGTTACTTCCGTGCGTCCTTCTAGCGCTGCTGCTGCTTTGGCAACTCGCAAGGCAAATAATTCGGCTCGATGTCCTTGCACTCCGCCTCGAATTGCTTCATTCACCAAATATTCGATTTGCTCGTGGGTGATGCGGACATCTTTCAGCCATTCCCGTGCTAACACGATTTGGGTTTTGAGGTCGTCGATGTCTTCGGTGTATTGAGTGAGAAAATCTTGGGCAGATTTGGCGTATGCGATCGCTTGATCTACTGCTTCGACTCGTTGATCTAATCCCAGGACGGCATCAGCGCTAAGAGTAATTGCAATTCTGTCTAGCAAATGTTCTCTAATATCGCCTTCTTCCGGATTATAGGTAGATATCAACAAAGGCTTGCAAGGGTGTTCAAAACTAATCCCTTCTCGCTCAATTAAATTGCGTCCTTCGGATAATACGCTTAGCAGTTGGTTGGCAATTTGGTCGTCGAGTAGATTAATTTCATCGACATACAAAACGCCTCGATTTGCAGTTGCAAGCAAGCCTGGTTGAAATACGGTGTCTCCCTGTTTTACAGATTGCTCGACATCAACTGAACCCAGCAATCTATCTTCTGTTATTCCCAGAGGAATTTGTACAAAAGGTGCTGGGATAACTTCGGTTTCCGATCCATCGTTGGGGTCGGCGTTGCAGAAAGAGCCTTTTACGACTTCAATGGGTGGTAAAAGTGCGTGTATGGCGCGTGCCATAACGGATTTGGCCGTCCCGCGACGACCAGCGATCGCAACTCCCCCCAGTCCCGGATCGACTGCTGCCAAAAGCAGCGCTAGTTTGATTGCCTCTTGTCCCACAACAGCTGTGAGGGGAAAAGCAGTAATTGTAGAAGTGGTAGTAGGCGCAGGCATCGGTTTAATCTTCGCTAGTCCAGGTTTTTAGCATATCAACTTTGCCCTCCGTTCTAAAGGTTATGGTTGGGTTTTTTTATTGCCTGTGCGATCGCCTCCTCTGCTGGGAATACTAAAATTAGCTGCCTAAACTGAGCGATGGTTCTATTTTTTCTATCATTCTGACTCTATAACCGCGTTATAGCTGGTAGCAGGCATGATTACCTACTTTCTACTGTCTATATGTTCCGGAGAGTCTGTCTAGAGTTAGTAAATTCTCTAAATTTATTAACTAAGCTTAATAATTGATTGACATATCATAAGATATTCCTTAGTTTCAATATAAGGAATTCGTAAATATCTAACTCAAGGAGGATGCAAACATGAACAAGAATGCAAAAATACTGCTTGCTGAAACGTTTGGCACTTTTGTGTTGGTTTTAGGTGGATGCGGAAGTGCTGTTTTAGCAGGAAAAAATATTGGCTACCTGGGAGTATCGATTGCCTTTGGTTTGTCGTTATTAGTGATGGCTTATACGATTGGGGGAGTTTCAGGATGCCATATTAATCCAGCTGTCACTGTTGGTTTATTTGTTGCAAAAAAAATGGATAAAGGATTGCTGCCCTTTTATATAATTGGTCAGCTTTCGGGAGCAATAATAGCCGGAGGCGTGTTGTATTTAATAGCATCAGGAACGGCTGATTTTGATATAAGTAAAGGATTTGCAACTAATGGGTATGGAGAACATTCTCCTGGTGGCTACAATCTGATTGCAGCAGCGGTAACGGAAATTGTATTAACATTTTTCTTGTTATTCACAATTATGGGAACTAGCCATCCTAAATTCCCACTCGGATTTGAAGGGATTTCTATAGGTTTGGTGCTGGTATTAATTCATCTTGTGGGTATCCCTGTAACCAATACTTCAGTAAATCCTGCCAGAAGCATTGGAGTTGCAGTTTATCAGGGCGGATGGGCAATAACAGAATTATGGTTGTTTATTGTAGCGCCGATAATTGGTGCGGTTTTAGCTGTTTATGCTTATAACTTAATTAAGCCAGAACATAGTTAAGCAGTGAATTAGGGGTGCGATCGCGCGGTTGATTTAAGGAGAGCCGCGATCGCACCCTCTCACAACAAACAAATAAAAGTATGCAGCCAGTTGTGTAAAATTTATATTTTAATAGAAATTATAACGACGGAAGCCTTTTGAGGAAATGACATACTAGCTTATAGTATCTAAAATTTTAAAATGGCTATTAGCAACCACGAACAAGTTGGGAGAGCTTTAACCTTTTTACGTCAAGGATTGTACCCGTATGTCGAGCGGGAAATGCAGGCCGTTTACGGCGATCGCTGGCTGACAGCCGCCACATCGAGCCTACCCTACGACCGGGGTGAAGAAGTTATGCGTGAGGACGTTTCTGCTTTACTAACAGTCATGTCAAGGCAGTGGGATAGCGTCTTCAAACAAAAACTGAGTTACGTTGAACGCGCTCTAGTGAGTGAAATAATTGAAATCCGCAACAAATGGGCGCACAAACCTACCTTTTCTACAGATGACACCTATCGCGCTCTTGACAGTATTGCCCGGCTCCTCAAGGCTATTTCTGCATTAGAGGCAGATACAGTAGAAAAGCAGAAGCAAGAAGTTATGCGAATCCTGTCTCAAGAGCAAACACGTTATGAAAATCGCCGTATTTCAGCTGAAGAATCTCGCATTAGAGAGAGATTCGATGAACTATTAAAACAACTGCCATTTCAGGATGCTTCTCTCCTACATCGCGCACTTACCCACCGCTCATACCTTTATGAAAACCCCAGAGAAGTAAGCGAGGACAACGAGCGCCTAGAGTTTCTGGGTGATGCTGTTCTGGGTTTTCTAAGCAGCGAGTTTATGTATAGTTTTTACCCGGAAATGAATGAAGCTCAAATGACTCGTCTACGCTCGGAGTTAGTCGATGAGGAACAATTGGCAAGATTTGCTAATGCCCTAGAGCTAGGCAAATGGATGCGACTAGGTAAGGGGACGATGATAGATGGAGGACGTACAAATTCTTTATTGCTTAGTAACACTTTTGAAGCAATTATCGGTGCTTACTTTCTTGATTCGGGCATTGATGCAGCCCGCGATTTGTTGTCACCTTTGTTTACATCGGTAGCTGAAGAAGTGGTTTCTTATCAGTCCGATGTAGACTCTCAGATTCTTGTAGACTCCAAGAATGTGTTTCAGCAGTGGGCGCAGGCGAACACTAGCTCGCTTCTCCCTAAGTACTTCACAATCAAGGAGGAAGGGCCATCTCACGATAAAAAGTTCACTGTTGAAGTGCGTGTGGGTGACACCAAGTATGGAAGCGGTACGGGGAGCAGCAAAAAAGATGCTGAAAAGCGTGCAGCTGAAGATGCGATCGCGAAGCTGAAAAAACGAGGGCTGATGTAAACATGTTAGCCCGCATCCTATGAACCAAAGTGCGAGCGCTAGGAAAATAGTCTTGGTTGCTTACTAATCTATGGCGGCGGTTAGATGAAATGCTGTAGTAACTCGCGTACTAATAAAGACAGAATTAGTTTCAGCGTTGTTCGTCCAGCTTTTTACAATAGCAGCAATGACACAGGCACCTCCCCGCAGAAAACAATCTGTGTCTCTGACACCCAAGGTGATTTTTGGGCTGCTCAAAGAGACATTTAAAGAATGGCAAGAAGATAAGGCGTCGCGGCTGGCGGCAGCGCTGGCATACTACACCACATTCTCGCTGGCACCACTATTAATTATTGCGATCGCGATCGCTAGTCTGGTTTTTGGGCAAGAAGCCGCCCAAGGCACTATTGACGATCAACTTAGAGGTTTAATTGGCTCGGAAGGCGCAACAGCCATCCAAGACATGATTAAAAATTCCCAGAAACCAGCCGAGGGCACAATCGCCACCATCATCAGCTTCGTCCTCCTCTTCTTTGGTGCCTCTGGAGTTTTTGCCGAATTGCAAGATTCGCTCAACACTATCTGGGAAGTAGCACCAAAGCCGGATGCAGGCGTTAAGAACATCCTACGCTCTCGCTTTTTGTCTTTCACAATGGTGTTGGTGATTGGTTTCTTGCTGCTGGTGTCGCTCGTATTGAGTGCGGGTTTGGCAGCATTGGGAAATTATTTTGGCAATCTGGTTCCCAATCTAGCCATACTGTGGCAAACCTTAAACTTCCTCATCTCCTTCGGCGTCATCACCGTCCTGTTTGCGATGATTTACAGAATTTTGCCCGATGCAAAAATCGCCTGGGGTGATGTATGGATTGGTGCTGCTATCACTTCGTTACTATTTAGCATCGGTAAGTGGCTGATTGGGCTGTATCTAGGTAATAGCAGCGTCGGTTCAACTTATGGTGCAGCTGGTTCCTTTGTGGTTCTACTTCTGTGGGTGAATTATTCTGCACAAATTCTGTTTTTTGGGGCTGAATTTACTCAGGTTTATGCCAATAAGTTTGGCTCCCAAATTGTCCCCGATAAGAATGCGGTATTCGTCACCAAAGAGACTAGGGCACAGCAAGGAATACCCCATAAGCAAGATCTCAACGACGCAGTAGCTGAAAGCGATAATGCATCTAACAATATTCAGCAACGGGAAAATAAGCGAAAGTCACCACATCCAGCGGCGGTAGCACTCAGCGCGATCGTCGGCGCTTATCGGGGCGTTACCCAGATGGGGAAAGGTAAAGGAAAAAAGAAAAACAGGTAGCAATGGAACAGGGCAACCAAGATGCCCACTCCACAAGAAAAGATTATTTCTGATTTTCCTTTAACAATACTTGGGACAGTGCAAATTTGGCGGCGGAAAACTTTGAGTTTTCGTTACTGCTGAGAGACTATATTAGGCCCATTCTTTCGCGAAGCTGTGCCTCATATAGCCGTCCTACATGATTCGTGAAGGCGTGATACCCGATTTCCCTAAGAAGTCGGGTATCTGAACCTCTGCCATCTCACAACTCAAATAGTATTGCTGGAGTATTGCTCTAAACCCCGCTTAGTCAAAGCTTCTTGTCCTATAGCCCCACCCTTCCAGGGTAGGGCATTTTTTTTGCGGCTGAGATTTTTAAACACTAAATGCAAAAAATAAATGGGGATCGAGCATACCTTGCATAGCGAAACACTGGTTTGTAATCAAATATACGAAATGCCACTTGAAGATTTTTTGAGCGGTCTTATAGGATGACTAAGACACAAAGCGCTGAGAAATTTATGACCGCCAAAAAGAATCTCGTAGTTATCGGTAACGGCATGGTTGGGCACAAGTTCTTAGAGTTGATGATCGCCAAAGGAGCGACGCAGCAATGGAATTTAGTTACCTTCTGTGAAGAAACCCGCGTAGCTTACGATCGCGTCAACCTCAGCGGCTACTTTTCAGGCAAAACTGCCGCAGATTTATCTTTAGTTGAACCCGGTTTATATCAAGAAAACGGTATTGAGATTCATATCGGTGATAAAGCAGTTGCCATCAACCGGGAAGAAAAAACAGTTACGTCGGCGAATGGAGTAGAAGTTACTTACGACAAGATTGTTCTTGCAACTGGTTCTTATCCTTTTGTGCCTCCTATTACGGGAAAAGATGCGCAAGGCACTTTTGTTTATCGGACAATCGACGATCTAGAGGCAATGTCTGCCTACGCCAAAACTTGTAAAGTTGGGGTAGTTATTGGCGGTGGCTTATTAGGTTTGGAATGCGCTAACGCTCTCAAGAATATGGGTTTGACTACCCATGTTATTGAATTTGCACCGCGACTGATGCCAGTACAAATTGATGATGCTGGCGGTGCCATTCTCCGCAATAAAATAGAAGAACTTGGAGTGTCGGTTCATACCAACAAATCAACGACGGAAATTCTCAACGAAAACGGCAAAGTTGTGAAGATGCTGTTTGCTGACGGTTCCTTTTTGGAAACAGACATGATTGTGTTTTCAGCTGGAATTCGTCCCCGCGATGAGATTGCTAGAAATAGTGGAATAGAAGTAGGCGATCGCGGTGGAATTATTATCAACGATTATTGTCAAACCTCCGATCCAAACATCTACGCTATTGGAGAATGCGCCCTCTACCAAAATCGCATCTACGGCTTAGTAGCACCCGGCTACACAATGGCAGGCGTCGTAGCAGATATCCTGAGCAACAGTGCGAAGAGCAGCTTTACTGGCGCGGATATGTCCACAAAACTAAAACTTTTGGGCGTGGACGTTGCCAGCTTTGGCGATAATTTTGCTAAAACTCCTGGTGCTAAAGAAATTGCGATCGCTGATTCAGTCCAAGGTGTTTACAAAAAGTTGGTTTTGAATCAGGATGGAACTCTTTTATTAGGTGGAATTCTAGTAGGAGATGCATCTGCTTACGGCACGCTGCTGCAATTTATGCAGAATGCGATCGCTCTCCCACCCCATCCCGAAGATTTGCTAATGCCGCCCCGCGAAGGGAAAGCCGCCGCAGTGGGTATGGGAGTAGACAGCCTACCCGATACAGCCCAAATTTGCTCTTGCAATAATGTCAGCAAGGCTCAAATTTGTACAGCTATTCAAGAAGGCAATATTACAGATATTGCTACACTCAAAAAATGTACCAAAGCTGGTACGGGTTGCGGCGGTTGCGTTCCCCTCGTGACAGATATCCTCAAGTCTGAGATGAAGAAAGCGGGGATAGAAGTTAAAAATAATCTCTGCGAACACTTCTCCTATTCTCGTCAAGAACTCTATCATTTGGTGCGTACCCACAACATTAAAACCTTTGATGATTTGATTCACAGACACGGCAAGGGAATGGGTTGCGAAATTTGCAAGCCTGCTGTTGCTTCGATTCTCGCTTCTACTTGGAACGACCATATTTTAGAAACTCCCCATGTTAGTTTGCAGGATACTAATGATTACTACCTGGCAAACATTCAGCGGGATGGTACTTATTCCGTAGTGCCTAGAGTTCCTGGCGGCGAGCTAACACCAGATAAGCTGATTGTATTAGGAGAAGTTGCCAAAGATTTTGGACTTTACACCAAGATTACTGGCGGACAGCGCATCGATTTGTTTGGAGCGCGTGTAGATCAATTACCCCACATTTGGAGGCGATTGATAGATACTGGCTTTGAATCTGGACACGCTTATGGAAAAGCACTCCGCACTGTGAAATCTTGTGTCGGTAGTACGTGGTGTCGCTTTGGCGTGCAGGATTCTACAAGTTTGGCAATCGAGGTAGAATTGCGTTATCGCGGTTTAAGAGCGCCGCACAAACTCAAGTCTGCTGTCTCTGGTTGCACGCGGGAATGTGCCGAAGCTCAAAGCAAAGATTTTGGCATTATCGCAACAGAAAAAGGCTGGAATTTGTATGTGTGCGGTAATGGTGGCATGAAGCCTCAACACGCAGTATTGTTAGCCTCGGATATTGACAAGGAAACGCTGATTAAGTATGTAGATCGGTTCTTGATGTTCTATATCCGCACGGCGAACAGACTTGAAAGAACGGCTACTTGGTTCAACAAATTAGAAGGTGGAATTGATTACCTGAAGCAGGTGATTCTTGAAGATTCCTTGGGAATTTGTGCTGAGTTGGAAGCAGAAATGACGCACTTGATAAACACTTATGAGTGTGAGTGGAAAGCCACGATAGAAGATCCAGAAAAAATTCAGCGTTTCCGCCATTTCGTGAATGATGATTCTCCCGATCCCAGTTTGGTGCATATAGAAGAGCGGGGCCAAAAGCGCCCAGCTTACGAACACGAAAAATCCCCAGTTGGTAGCTTAAATTAACCGGGGCTGGCATAGGGTGGCATTGCTCGCCTAAATAGAGATGGTGGGCAGTGCCCCGGACTACACAAAACGGACTACACAAAAGCAAAATTTAGAGGAAAAGAACATGGTTCAAGCATTAGCGATTCGCGAACGTATTACCAATTGGGTGGATGTGTGTCACCTTTCCGCTATTAAGCCTAATACTGGAGTTTGTGCCTTAGTAGAAAATCAACAGATAGCAATTTTTCGAGTGGGCAAAGATGCTGATTTGTATGCAATTAGCAACTACGATCCTTTTAGCAAGACGTTCGTGCTGTCGAGGGGAATTATAGGCGATCGCAATGGTATTCCCAAAGTGGCATCACCGATTTACAAGCAAAATTTCAACTTAATTACTGGACAATGTTTTGATGATGAAACTGTAAGCGTTCCCACTTATCTGGCTAGAGTGGTTAATGATAGAGTGCAAGTAGCAATTAGCGATCTCTCTTAAAGGAGATTTTTCCGTAGAAGACTCTATTGAGAAACCAGCCTTGGGGAAGACGCTAACTCAGCTGTTAGTTCTTAAAATGCATTTGAAGTTACAACCAAAAGCTAGTAAAAAGATATTCTCCAATGTTTGAAATCAATAGAGTCTTTAAGTTACTGCGCCGCACAATCTTAATGGTACTGCTGGCGGGTCTAATTGGACTAATTGGCTTACCCGCTGCCTCAGTTCAGGCAGACGCTGCGACAGGTATTCCGGCAGACGTTACAAAAGCGAACAAAGAGGGCAACCGTCCTTTTGGCGAACGGGGAGGGGCTAAGATAATTCAGGCAGACAACAACGATATCGACGCTGGTACTAAGGCTACTATTAAGAGTATCCAAGACCAGGCGGAAGATTTGGGTGAGGGCCGCCGAGATATTGGTGAGACTGGCTTGAAGAACATTAAAAAGCTCGGCGAAAATATTCCTGAAACAATTGAACTTAAGGCTCGCCAAGTTTTTGGTGATGACTAATAGGTTTTGAACATCATAGACAACCTATTTGCCGCGAAGCGTTAAAGTTCTAGAAAAATCCATAGCCCGTCACATAAGTGGCGGGCTATTAATTTAAGCTTGTAAAATGAGCTTAAATAATTCAGGCCAATTATATTAAGTACTAAAGCTTTAACATGGCTTCTGATATTTTAACTTCTAGGGGCAAAGTTACAGTGAAAGTGGAGCCAACCCCGACCTCTGAAACTAGCTCGATTTTTCCTTGTAATAGTTTTACCAGGCTTAATACAATAGCCAAACCTAATCCGGTACTTTCTGGCAATAAACTGCCGCTCTTGCCAGCTCGAAAGTAAGCGTCAAATATATGCTTTTGATCTTCTGTAGAAATACCAATACCCGTGTCTGTTACGGCGATCGCCCACTGTTGATCTGATACAACTTCGCAGGTTAATCTGACAACCCCTGCATCTGTGTAGCGAATCGCATTACTTAGAAGGTTGGTTATAATTTGCTGCAATCGCAAGCAGTCGGTGATGATTTGTTCGGGGGCGCGATCGCACTCAACTACAATTTCTAGTTTTTTTGAATGCGCCAACGGCTCTACCATCTCCACAATGTTGTTAACTATAGAGCGTACATCCGTTGCTCTTGGCTGCAATTTCATCTTGCCCGCTTGAGACCTTGAAATTTCTAGCGTATCGTTGATCAGGTGAAGTAACTGCCGCCCGCTATTTAGTACGCGCTCGATATGTCCTAAATTAGGAACGGTGTCGTTTGTCGCAGATTTGTTTCGTTGTAGCCGCAAAAACAAGTCTGAGTAGCCAATAATTGATGTAAGAGGCGTTTTCAGTTCGTGAGCTAGGTGCGAAAGATTATCTTGATTGGCACGAAGTAAGCGAGTTAGTTCCTGATTTGTAAGCTGTAGTTGGCTTTGAAGCTCTTGTAGTTCCCGCAATCGCTCTTCTGTAAAACTTTTGAAACATCGGGCAATCACTTCATCAAGCGCTGTATCAATCAGACGCATGGCTCGAATCACTTCCGATGGTGAGCCTTTGAGTAAATCTTCCTCTAATACCGAGAAGATAGTCCAGCGCACTAAACGGTACTCGCGTGCCATTTCTTCTGCATCGTAGCCTTGTTTTGCCCTGAGAATGCCATGCTCCAAACTTGTCTCCACTAGCGTTTTAATATCGCTGTCCTGTGATTGGGAAAGCATTGTAACGATCGCTTGGAGAACAATGGGAAGACTATTACGCACGCCCTTGTATGTTAAATCTTTGGCAGTTTCAATCTGCTCATCCTGGCGAACTGCCTCCACCCACGTTTCAACAATTATGTCAATTTTATCGCGCAGTACTTGACTAAAATCCATCATGGCTCAGGCACGCATAGCAGTAGCAAAGGCATTCCTAGAATAGATTAACTTAGGATGCGCTAAATTACTTGAGCCTGATGGTATAGAGAGCGATCGCGAGGTTTAAGTGCCAAATTCTCTTGAATTACCGATGCCACAACCTCGATTTTTAATTTACTCGCAGGCCGTCGCAGTTAATTCTATCTGATAAAATCTCCTTGCCCGTCCCGCTCGTATGAATTTCCAGTTGAGCGTTTGGCATTGCTTCAAATAACATACGCTGTCCTGGAAAAACAACACGCTCAAAGTTACAGTCTTTAATATTATTAATTTTAGCAACTTGGATTTTGCTAGTGTAGTTGGTATAAAAGCATAAAAATATTTCGCCTTCTTGAGCTAGTTTTTCAGAACCCACATTATAAGTTGCTTGCATCCTGTTTTCTTCCTTGAATCTTTATTCAGCTTATATTTTTTTGTTTCCTTTCAATTATAAATCTTTCGACTTAAATTTGCTCTATCTAGAGTTCGCATTTATATAAATAAAAATTGTGTTTTTAGATACAAAAAAACTAATAAGTTAATTTTAAGAAAAATTTATAATTTGCTATTAAAAGTTTAATTTGGCCAGCAGATACTAAATAATTATGCAATCGTCAAGCTAGACGGTTTTGAGTAAACGTGTTAAAATTGTGAAAAAATTGAGTAAGTCAGCCTAATCCGATGTTTCACCCGCATATGCGAGGTGAAATTGGAACGGAGGAACCAACTTTTGGGGCGTATCTCTGCTTTTGTATATCTCTACTTAGGGAGGTGAGCAGAGAAGGACATCTCTCAGTCCTAGCCCGTCAGCTAACTTCGTAGGCATTGAGAGAAGACTGATAGAGTCAGCATTTTTATAAATTTCTGAACTCGTCAGTGTTCTCGGCTGGTACTGCTCGGCTTTCTTGTACCTGCTCATAACTCTGAGGATAAATAATGATATTGCAGCTAAACTTGTCTGCGATCGCTGTTGCTGGGCAAATGGCCTGGAAAAAAGCGAAACCCGTAATATTACGGGATGTTGTAATACTTCCTGCCCTTGGGTTTTTGGGGCTGATCCTGCTGTGGTGGATTATAGCCCTGTGGCGAAGCGATTTGATGCCCACCCCAGCTCAAGCTTTAGTCGCAAATTTAGACTTTATACTCAACCCATTTTATCAGCGCGGCCCCGGCGATTTAGGCATTGGGTGGCTATTAATAGCCAGCTTGCGACGGGTATTAATTGGGTTTGGACTTGGTGCTATTGTTGCCATTCCGGTTGGTTTTCTCATCGGGATGTCCAAACCAGCAATGATGGCGCTAAATCCCGTTATTCAAATTCTCAAACCAGTATCGCCCCTGGCTTGGCTGCCCATTGCTTTAGCAATATTCAACTTGGCAGATCCATCGGCGATTTTTGTTATCTTCATCACTTCTTTGTGGCCGACAATTATCAACACTGCCCTTGGGGTTTCTAGCGTTTCCAAAGATTATATAGATGTGGCGAGAGTGCTGGAAATGCCCCGGTGGCGACGAATTACCAAGATTATTTGGCCTGCAAGTTTGCCCTATATTTTCACAGGATTGCGGATAAGTTTGGGTATTGCTTGGCTAGTAATCGTCGCTGTAGAAATGTTAACTGGCGGTGTTGGTATCGGCTTTTTTGTGTGGGATGAATGGAGCCGCTTAAACCTGAGTTCCGTGTTTTTGGCAGTGCTGGTAATTGGTTTAACTGGTCTGCTTCTAGATTATGCAGTGGGTCAACTTGAGGTTTTAGTTACTCGCCGCCGCCCGAAGCCTGTTTCTTAGTTATTAACTCAGAGATTTTAGATTGGCACTTCTATTCAAAATAGAAAAAGTGCTAATTTCTAAAATCTTATTACTTGGATGCGATCGCTACTTCAATCGCAAGTTTTCTTTGGCGTCAATGGTATGGCAAAAGCTTGGCAATAGCTCAACCCAATGCGGTTGAGCAGACTTAAAGCATTAATGGAACAAACTATGAGTGACACCACGAACTGGACGCGGCGAAGTTTTATCACGGGGTTGGGTGCGACGGCGGCGGGAATGGCACTTTCTTCATGTGCAGTAAGCAGCGATTCGCCTGACGGCGATAGCTCCGCTTCACGCTCTGCCAAAGGCCTCACGGAAGAAGCTAGGGCAATTGAACAGGTAGTAAAACCCGGCGATTTAGAAAAATCTGACATTACCGTTGGATACGTTCCCGTTAATGACTGCGCGCCCTTTGCGATCGCATGGAAAAAAGGATTTTTCCGCAAATACGGCCTTAACGTCAAACTCGTCCGCGAAGCTAGCTGGGCAACCTCACGCGACGGATTAATATTCGGTCGCACCGATGCCGCGCCTGTTGTATCCGGAGCCGTAACCAATGCCAGAATCGGAGCCGAAGGCGCACGCCACGCTCCCATGTGTGCCGCTATGGTAATTCACCGTCACGGTAACGCCATGACGATGAACAAAGCCATGTGGGATTTTGGGTTGCGTCCCTGGTACGAGTACCAACAACAGTACGGCGATCGCGCTTTAGAAGAATTTGGCAAACAATTTAAAGCCTACTTTGACAGCCAACCACCAGAACAGAGAGTTTGGGCTGTTGTACTAAGTTCATCCATTTACGAATACTTCGTCCGCTATTTATCCGCCGCCGCCGGAGTCGATCCCATCAAAGAGTTTCGCATCATCATTGTTCCCCCGCCGCAGATGGTTAGTAACGTGCGGATTGGTGCAATGCAAGCCTACATGGTTGCAGAACCTTGGAATACACGAGCAATTTACGAAAAAGCAATTACTGGCGAACAGGGAATCGGTTTTACCTTCGCTCAAGGTAAAGAAGTATGGTTGGGACACCCAGACCGACTTTTGGGAGTTATGGAAGAATTTATTGATAAAAATCCCAAAACTTATCGTTCCCTAGTCAAGGCAATGATTGAAGCCTGCCAGTATTGCAGCAAACCCGAAAACCACCAAGAAGTTGCCACGCTACTTACCGAGCGCTCGTTTACGGGTGCAAAACCTAAAAAAGGCCCAGTGGATAAGTTTACGCGCCCTGCAATTATGGGTGAATACAACTATGGGGGCTTTGATAGCAAAGACCGCACTATAAAAGCCGCTGACGGCACAATTTTCTTCGATATTCCTAACGGCATTCCCAAACAGCCAGGAGAACATTCAACGTTTCTCTGGCGCTCTAGAAGCATTTGGTTGATGACTCAAGCAGCTCGTTGGGGACAAATTAAGGAATTTCCTAAAAATGCCGAAGAACTGGCAAGCAAAGGCTGGCGAACCGATCTCTATCGCAATATTGCCGCCGAAATGGGAATTGAGTGCCCCAAAGATGATTACAAAGTCGAATCCCCTGAAGTCTTTATTGACAAAAAAGGCTTCGATCCCAGCGATCCAGTCGGCTATCTAAAAAGTTTTGAAATCCGCCATAATAGCCCGGTTTCTTTCTTCATGTCTTAACAAGCGGAAGTTGATGATTTGTTTTCTGTTAACAGAAGTCTGCTTGTTAACGCCTTTAAAATTGCCAAAAATGACACTATCTAGGAGCCTTTTATGACTCAATCTACTTCTTACCCCACAGGACAAAATATCATGGTTAACTCCCGCCAGGGATTTTTGGAAATTGAAAATCTTGTAAAGTCGTATCCAAGTGCTGACGGCAGTAAGTTTGTCGTCCTAGACGGTGTTAATCTCAGCATAAACGAAGACGAATTCATCTGCGTAATTGGTCACTCTGGTTGCGGTAAATCAACGCTACTAAAAATAGTCGCTGGTTTAGAACAACAGACTTCCGGCTCGGTGCGACTAGACGGCAAAGAAATTCGCAAACCCGGTGCAGAGCGCATGATGGTGTTCCAGCAATATTCTCTGCTTCCTTGGCTGACAGTGAAGGAAAATATCCGTTTGGCGGTAGATGAAGTGCTAAAGAATGCCACTCGTGCCGAGAAAATCAGCATTGTTAACGAACACTTGGCAATGGTGAATTTAAACGCAGCCGCTGACAAATATCCCGATGAAATTTCTGGGGGAATGAAACAGCGAGTTGGCATTGCAAGAGCATTAGCAATTCGTCCGAAAATGTTACTGATGGATGAACCATTTGGAGCGCTGGATGCGCTGACTAGGGGCAAGTTACAACGGCAAGTGCTGGAAATTTGGGAAAACCATAAGCAAGCGGTTATGATGATTACGCATGATGTGGATGAAGCGCTGTATATGTCAGATAGGATCGTGCTGATGACTAATGGCCCCCACGCAAAAATTGGCGAAATTTTGGAAGTTCCTTTTCCTCATCCGCGCGATCGCCAAGAGTTACGCAACTCTCGCGAGTATTTTGAACTTCGCAACCATGCTCTCAACTTTCTAGATCGCTATTTTTCCCATGACGAGTAATTAATAGCTGTCCTATGTGAGTTATTGAGTAGGTAGCCTAATAATGCAATTAAGGAGGTTAAATCTGTGAATATCAAGTCAATGTTACTGCGCCTTGAAAGCGCAATGGGTCGTCAAGACTTAACGGAACAAATGCTTTTGGTGCCTACTCCTGCATCATCTTCTGAAGAGCGGGAGCAATTTACAAAATCGGTTAACCTAATTGTTGGCTATAACAGATCCCCTAGCAGCCAAACAGCTCTAGATCTTACTCTATGGATTGCCCATCAAACTCGTTTAGTCACAAAGGCGCAAGTCACAGTTCAAGTTGTCTATGTTTTAGATAGCGAACTACCCACTAAAAGTTCAGATATCGTCAACTCAACCCCTCACATACCCTTGGAGTTTGCCGAATCATCTGCATTAAGATCTCCTACCCCTGTTTTAACTCAACCATCACAAATGGCTATGGCAACACCGCCACGAGTAACCTCCATAGAGCCATCTTATTTAAGAGCTACCTTTTACCAAGATAATCACTTAGACCAAGCAAACCGCATATTATCCCAAGCACGCAGTCTCGCTGACGAATGGCGCGGTTCCTTCAAAGCCCATCTCCGCTTTGGTTGCGTTGCTGCGGAACTAAGAAAAGTTGTTGAATCTGAAGCGGCGGCTCTATTGTTTTTGGGCTGTACTTCTGCGAATCATCCACTTGTCCAGAAATTAGGTGCTGATTTCCCCTGCCCGGTTTTGGGAATTCCTTCGGATTGCCACCAAGAAGATTAGCTATTCGCAACAAATTTAATCTGTTTTTTAGTCCCAAATTTCGATAATTTGGGATTTTTTGTTTAGTTTTTTATTATTTATACTGTGCGATCGCGGCTCTTCGCCACCATACCCGCTTATATATACACATGAACTTAAATAGGGCGGGCAATGCCCACCCTATAGCTTAATGATATTACCGACCTAATTAGTAAGAAATCAGGTGCAGGATGTCGCGGACAACGCTATACCCAGCTAAATCCCACAACAAGTAAGCAAGAAAACCGATCATCGCCAAGCGTCCATTCCATAGTTCAGCTTGGGGATTGAAGCCAAACAAAAATGCATTGCGGTCTTTACCGTTGTAAGCGCTAGCTACAGGAGGTAGATCGGTAGTGCGAGTTTCCATTTTGTTTCTCCTAAATGATGTTTTAAAATTACGATGCTGAGCGATTAGTAAGAAATCAGGTGCAGGATGTCGCGGACAACGCTATAACCAGCTAAATCCCAAAGCAAGTAAGCAAGAAAACCGATCATTGCCAAGCGTCCGTTCCATAGTTCAGCTTGGGGGTTGAATCCAAACAGAAAGGCATTGCGGTCTACGCCGTTGTAAGCTTTAGCAACAGCAGGTAAATCAGTAGTGCGAGTTTCCATTGTTTTTGTTCCTAAACTTTGTTAATTAACTTATCTTTATATTATTCAACATGACCTCAAACTGATGTCTGTCTATAGGTACAAAGTTGACGCATTACTAATGGCAGATATCATAACAAGCTAATCTCATTAACAAGAATAAGTGGTGGTTTTATTAAACGAATCGAACCCAAAAACCCTCTGTAACACTAGGGTTTGGTGGTTTAAACACACGTCGTTCGACGGGGTTTGCCCTAGCCGAGGAGTAACTTCCCAACCTATACGTGGGTTAATTTATTAAAAGACAATAAAACCTTTAGTGGGCAATGCCGGGCTACGTTTAATTTAAGTAAAAGTAGCTAAGTTTTAACTTTATTTATATAAAAATAGAGCTGGAGGTTTTAATTAGTAAAACCTCCAGCTCTATTTTATCCAATTCTAATGTTAGCGAACTGTAGTAGTATATGAAACGAGGTGGAGGATATCGCGCACCACGCTATAGCCAGCAAGATCCCAAAGCAAGTAAGCTAGAAAACCTATCATCGCCAAGCGTCCGTTCCACAGTTCAGCTTGAGGATTCCAGCCAAACAAAAAGGCGTTGCGATCTTTACCATTATAAGCGAGAGTTTTAGGAGCTAAATCAGGTGTGCGGGTTTCCATTTTTTTTCCTTTAATTGCGTTGTTTAACTTATCTTTACAATAGCAACAATAACACTTAACGATCTATACCTATAGGTACAAACTGCACGCATTGCTAACGGTAGACAGGAGAAAAGTGCAAATGTAAAATTAATAACATTATTTTTATTTTTGCTATAAAAATGTACTCTTTGCTACAGCTAAAGAATGGCAAACTTGGCAAGAAGTAGCCATTAAGTTGATAGCGTATAAATGAAACAGGCGGCTTTATTAAATAAAGCCGCCTGGGCGATCGCGGAACATAGCTAGGAATTAAGGTTTCAAATTAGCCGATCAAGTGAAGGATGTCCCGAACCACACTATAACCAGCAATATCCCACAGCAAATACGCAACAAAGCCCAGCATTGCCAAGCGTCCGTTCCAAAGTTCAGCTTGAGGATTCCAGCCAAACAGAAAAGTGTTACGGTCTTTGCCGTTATAAGCAAGAGTTTTAGGAGCTAGTTCAGGTGTGCTTGTTTGCATTCTTTACACTCCTTTATAAATCTTTACCCTTTCATCCTAATTTCCTGGATCGGCACTGAGGTCTGTCTAAAGATACAAGATAAATATATTGCTAAGGGCAGAGGAGTTATTAGCTTTGTTAAAAATACATCTATCGATAGAGATATGTATGTAACTTTAAAGCACCTGCTAAGTGGTACGCCCAGCAGGTGCATAACATAAATGTTCAATCAAACTTAGTTATCCTCAAAACAAAAAGGGATAACAGCCAAAGATTATTCTTCCTTTTAGTGGTGAGGCGTTTACTTCCTTGGGTGGATGCTTTAATCAACCGTATTCGGTGATTCTGGGCTATAGAGTGTAGTTTTGCAAAAATTCAGACTTCTACTTAAAAAACCTCTAACTAGCAGCAAGCCACCAGCAATAAGCATAAAAGCGTGAACAATGAAGGATGAAACGTTTAAATTCATCCTTCACAATTTACGCATCGTGCTTTCGGATGAGAGCTGAGGGCTAAAAAATTTGCGCGGACATAAGCTTGGATGAAGGAAATACCATGTTACAAAGTACAGGAATGACTTGGGGGCTGTGCAAAACACTATTCTGGCTCGGTCAGGTTCCCGTGGATAACACAGCAACCACGCCCAAAGAGGCAGCGTTTATATTTGCAGGGCCGCAGTTTTTGATGGCATTGGTTGCTGGGGTGGTTCTGGCGTTTGCAATCCAATTGCTGATAACAAACTTGGGTGTTGCCTACTTATTGGGAAATACCTCAGATTCTAAATCGCATGATGACGATGCAGACAGCTTAGGAACCAGCATTCGCAAAATTGGAACCGCGCTAGGGTTGGCAACATTAATCAGTGTAACGGTTGCCTTATCCATAGCTTGTTTCCTAGCAGTGAAACTGAGCCTAAATAACAGCGATCGCTTCTTGGGAGCTATTATAGGCTTAGTAATTTGGGGGACTTATTTTTCCCTACTCGTCTGGGTGGGTTCGGCAAAAGTCGGTTCCTTAATCGGTTCGGTAGTTAATGCCGCAAGTTCCGGATTGCAAACAATTTTTGGAACAGCAACCGCCGCACTGGGAGCAAAAGCAGTAAACGATCAGGTTGTGGCGACAGCCGAAGCAGCAGCCGTAGCGGTGCGCCGCGAATTGGGGTCAGCGATAGACCCAACAAGCATACGCGAGACGCTAGAAGATTATTTTGATAGGCTGCGACCAGCAGAACTAGACCTCAAATCAATTCGGGGCGAATTTGAAAAATTGCTCAACGATCCCCAATTGAAAGCGATCGCTCCAGAAAATCTCCGCGACATCGACAGATCGAAGTTTGTTGAATTAGTCAGCAGTCGCACCGACCTCTCGAAGCGAGACGTGAAAAGAATCGTCGATCAGCTAGAGAATGTCTGGAAACAGGTTGTAGACCAGCAAGCGCCTCAAGCTAAAAATGGGATGGGCGAATTGTTGGACTATCTCAAATCGGCTTCCCCAGATAAGCTGACGAACGAACTAGGCGGAAAGCTCGATCAGCTGATTGGAGAAATGCGCTCGAATAAACAGCCGGGAGAAAACCAAGATCAACAAACTCCAGGTATGATGGATCGCTTAATCACTACGCTAAGCCCAGTTCTTGGCGTGGTAATGGGCAGAACCGATATATCGGATCTCGATCTCGAAAAAATTCTGGGTCAGCTACAAACAGCTAAAGCCAAAGTAAACGAGGTAAGCGATAAAATAGCAGGCGAGGTTAGCGGTACCCCAGCGCTTCCTTACAGCACCATTCGCGCCGACGTAGATAACTACCTGCTCAACACATACTCGTGGCAGATGAAGCCAGAAGTGCTGGCGCAGGAATTTCGGGATGTTATCTACGATCCGCAAGCAGATCCCAAGAAAGTTCGCCAGCAAATAGAGCAGTTGAAGCGGTCAGATTTTGTAGATTTGCTGCAACAGCGGGGCATATTTACTCAAGCCAAAATCAACGAAATTGCCGATCGGCTAGAAGCCGTCCGCCAAGATGTTTTGGCAACAGTGCGGCAAGCTGAAGAAGAAGAAAAGATATCAACACTCCGCAAGAGTGTAGAAAATTATCTGCGCTACACTCCAGTCGAACAATTGTCGCAAGAAGCAATCGATCGAGATTTCCCAGCGTGGCTGGAAGATCCCGACGCAGACTATGAAACGGTGCGTCGTCGCCTTGCAGTGTTTGACCGCGACACGCTTTTGCAAATGCTGTTAGCTCGGACAGATATAAATGCAGCACAAGCCGAGCCGATAGTAACGAATTTGATAAGCACCCGCGATCGCGTCTTAACAGATGCTCAGTCGCAAGAAGAACAAGCCAAATCTCAAGCAGAGGCGTTGTGGCTCAAGGTAGAGTCTTATCTGCGTAACACTGGTAAGGATGAACTGAATCCAGAAGGCATCAAGCGGGATTTAAGTTTGTTCTTAGACGATCCCCGTATAGGATTGAGTTTAGTGCGTGCCCGTGCGTCTCGCTTTGACCGCGATACCTTAGTGCAATTGCTCTCATCGCGCCAAGACATAAGCCAGGATCAAGCGAATCAGATCGTAGATCAAGTGCAGAGCCGCTGGAATAGCGTTATGCATGCACCGCAAGCAGTAGCAGATAAAGCTAAAGAGTTGACTGGTACGGCTAAAGACCAGTACGACAAAACAACAAATACGATCGCCGAGTACCTCCGCAACACTGGCAAGGACGAACTCAACCCCGAAGGCATCAAGCGCGATTTGCAGAAATTGTTGGACGATCCCAAAGGAGGAGCGCTGGCGCTGCGCGATCGCGTAAGTAATATCGACCGCGATACCCTCGTCAAGCTGCTCAGCCAACGGCAAGATCTCAGCGAGGAGCAAGTCAATCAAATCATCGATCAGGTGCAAGAAAACCTTCGCAGCATCGTCAGAGCGCCCCGCCGCTTAGCTGCTCGTACTCAAGCCAAAGTACAGGATTTTCAATCAACTCTTCAAGAGTACCTGCGGAACACTGGGAAGGACGAACTCAATCCCGAAGGTATCAAGCGCGACTTGCAATTGTTGCTGCACGATCCCCGAACTGGAGTGGAGAGTTTTGCCGACCGCCTATCTAAGGTTGACCGCGAAACAGTAGTCTCGCTCTTGTCGCAACGCCCGGATATTTCTGAAGAAGAAGCGAACCGAATTGTGGATCAAGTCTTGGCGGTGCGCGAGCAATTTGTAGAACAAGTTCGCGATATCCAGCGTCGCATTCAATCGGTTATTGATGGGGTATTTGCCAAAATTCGCAATTACCTCAACTCGCTGGATCGGCCAGAACTTAACTATGACGGCATCAAGCACGATGTTCGCACCTTGTTTGATGACCCGCAAGCTGGTTTTGATGCTCTCAAAGATCGCCTTGGTCACTTTAATCGCGATACCGTAGTAGCGCTCCTCAGTTCCCGCGAGGATATCTCGGAAGCTGACGCCAATCGCATCGTAGACCAGATCGAACGGACGCGCACGAGCGTGCTTCAACGGGCGGAACGCTTGCAGCAAGAAGCGCAACGACGGGTGGAAGATGTTAAACGGCAAGCCCAGCGCCAAGCCGAGGAAACCCGCAAAGCCGCAGCTACAGCAGCATGGTGGTTGTTTGGCACGGCAGCTACCTCAGCAATTGCTAGCGCGATCGCTGGAGCATTAGCAGTCCGGGGCGGTTAAACGCTAGCCGATATCTTTGGATAACCTCACAGCAAGCCTCTCAAATGAGAGGCTTTTTTTTTACAGATATTACAAATAAAAGAACTTTGCTTAAGGCATTTTCAAGGGTTTTGGGCACAACGTTGGGTGTCGATATCCATCAAAAGATATATCAAGCCCATGCTTTATTCTTTCTGTGGGAATACACCCCCTGTCCTTAACAGTTTTAACGTTTAACTATACCTAACAGTAAAGCAAGGAGAAGAATTAATGAATCAACCTGCATCTGTTAACTTGAAAATGTCAAAAATTGCCTTGGGAGCTGCACTAACTCTAGCTTGCCTCAGTTTGGAAACACTGGGGAGCGTTGCCCACGCCGCGCCCGCTAAGTCTATTCCATTAAGTAACCTTGCTGATGGAACATATCTATTTGGCGAAATTCCTCGCCCCAATCAACTTGGTATGGCTTATGTGGTCTTTCAACGTCAAAAGGGCAAAGTTGTGGGAGCTTTTTATTACCCTAGTTCTGGGTTTGACTGCTTTAGTGGCAATGTAAAAAACAATGCGCTAGATGTTAAGTCGGAGAATCCTAACGATTCCCAAGTTGCTAAGGTTAAAGTTAACCTGACTAGCATGTATCCCATCAAACAAGTTAGTTCCAACGATCAACGCATAATTTCTGCGTGCAAAAAATCAACTGCGGCGCTTGCTAACAGATAAGCATCACTCTTGTTAAAATGTTAGGCAAGCTAAGAAGAATATTAACTTGGGATAGGGCTAATATGAGTGAAGCTGATACCTCTGCATACTGACTAGCTAAAGTATGCCTAAATAAACCTTAATTTGATGTTGGGTTCGCTCATATTAACCACAGTGCGATCGCACTTATAATTTTACTAATTATTGGTAATTTTTTGTAAAATTAATTATCCTCGCTTCCGTTTATTGACCTGTTAACCAATTCTAGTTAGTCGTTGTCCCATTCTTCCGAGCCAATCAAATCGCCAATGTAATCCCTGAGCAGAAAGTTGCTATTTTCTAACTCCTGCTCCATATAAATCCATTCGCGAGCAGCAATGTATCTCCACAGGCTAACTATGCGTTGCCGACGGCTAACAACTCCCTTCTCTACAAGCATCCGCACTTCATCTCGAATCACGGCTAGGGAGTATTGATTATTAGATTGAATCATATTCACCTTCTTTGAAATAGGGTGTTTCATGACATAATTAGTGATGTAAAAGCGGGCATTTGCTGTCTTAGCCAAACGCCCGCCCTTCGTGCTAGTAAAAATTTAATCCTCTTCTTTACTATATAAAAAATTAACTACCTTTTCGGTTGCAAAAATAACTATTTAGTTTTACATTATTTAAATATTTAGGTAGATGTAATTTAATGGGTATCTTGCAATCTGCCTATGCAGCACCTTTGGCGATCGCGATCTTCATCGTCACTCTCATCCTAGTTATCTGGCAACCGCGAGGACTGGGCATAGGATTTAGCGCGATCGCAGGAGCTATATTTGCTCTTGCTACTGGCGTTGTCAGTTGGCAAGATATTCCCCAGGTTTGGGGTATTGTTTGGAATGCCACTTTTACCCTAGTTGCTCTAATAATTATTTCCCTGATCCTGGATGCAGCCGGATTCTTTCGGTGGTTGGCAATGCACCTTGCAAGGTGGGGGCTAGGAAGAGGAGGGTTGTTGTTTTCACTTGTGGTGTTGTTGGGAGCAGCAGTAACGGCACTATTAACAAACGACGGCACGGTATTGATTTGGACGCCAACTGTAATGGAAATGCTGCTGGCGCTGGGCTTTAGCAAGGAAGCAACCTTGGCCTTTGTTATAGCAAGCGGCTTTATTGCCGACGCTACAAGCCTACCCTTTCCAGTTAGTAACCTGGTGAATATAATTACTGCTGACTATTTTAAAATTTCCTTTTTGCGCTATTCCTTGGTTATGGTTCCGTGTACCTTAGTAGCGATTGCAACCAGTTTGGGGGTTTTATGGTTCTACTTTGGTCGCTATATACCCAAGACTTATAATATTAGCGGTTTACAACTAACAAGCGATCGCATCATAAAAGATCCCCTCGTTTTCCGTTATAGTTTTGTTGTTTTAGGATTGCTGCTGCTTGGCTACTTCTTTGCTGAACCGCTAGGGGCTCCAGTTTCCTTCATTGCTGGTTTGGGAGCCTTATTCATGCTGGCGCTAGCTGGACGCTGGTTTCACCGAAAAACAGCTAGGGTAATTAACTTAAAGCAAGTTTTGCGGGAAGCGCCTTGGCAAGTAATTTTATTTAGCTTGGGTATGTATTTAGTTGTCACAGGACTCCGCAATGTTGGCTTAACCAACGGACTCAGCGATCGCTTACAATATCTTTCCCATTGGGGAATTACCCAAGTGGCAATTGGTACTGGGTTTTTGGCTACCTTGCTGGCTTCAGTGATGAACAATCTGCCCGCAGTGCTGATTAACGCTATAGCAATTCAAGACACTGATGTTACCAGTCCTCATATTAGAGAAGCAATGATCTACGCCAATGCGATCGCTTGCGATTTGGGAGCAAAAATAACTCCCATTGGTAGTTTAGCAACTCTGCTGTGGATGGACGTATTGGCGCGCAAAGGAATCCGCATCAGTTGGGTTCAATATATTCGCACCAGCATCATCCTCACCCTGCCAGTTTTGTTTGTAACGCTTCTGAGTTTAGCTATTTGGCTACCCTGGCTGATTGCGTGATTTGTTTTAATCTTTAAATAACTGGTTATATACCAGCATATGTATTTCACTATTATTTGTAGTTAATAATACATAAACAAGTAAAATAACTGAGTGAAATCCTGTCATTTTGTAGATTGAGTTGAGGTTTCGCTTCCCCTATCCACATTCTAGAAATAATTAAGTGTGGCTACTTATAATAGATCGCTAATGTAATGTAAGCCAGCAGAGCCAAATTATTTGCTAAGTTATATCTAAAATATAAAATCCTACCAGGGTGCAGCAAAGACACCACTAATGCGATCGCACTGCATTTTCCTGATGAAAAAGATATTTGCTTACATCACCCTCAGCTTACCCGTCGCTCTTTTTATTCTGCTCTGGCGCATGCAACCTTTGGGGAATGGGGAACTCAGTCAGTCTGAATGTCCCGTGAAACAGAAGAATATACCAATAGCCGCCATTCCCCAACCTAAAAAGACACCCGCACAGAAACAAAAAGCGACCAAGCGCGTACCCCTCTTACCCACCAAAGGGTTGCAAACTGTGGCTTGTTGTCCGCTTAGCACTTGCCTAGATGTGCAGATATGGGAGCGAAACGGTCAACCAGGAGATAAAAAAGCACTGTTGAACGCGATCGCGCGAAGTCTGCAATACTTGCAAACTGGGGATGCTGCTACTGTTTACAAACGCTATCAAGTCGCTGGGATTACCCGCGATCGCGTCCTTCGCAGTCTCAAAAGATTTCGCGAACTGGTACTCAAGTCTAATTCAGCCGCAGAACTTCAAGCAGCCGTCAACCGCGAGTTTATCTTTTACCAGTCTGTGGGACACGACGCCAAAGGAAGCGTTTTGTTTACCGCCTACTACGAGCCGATTTATGCCGCCAGTCGCGTTCGTACCGCAGAATATCGCTATCCCATCTATCGGCTACCACCAGATTTGGAGTCTTGGCCTCAGCCCCATCCTACTAGGGAACAACTAGAAGGCAAGGATGGTTTGCAATTTTCCAAAACTCGGTTGCGGGGGTTGGAGTTGTTCTGGCTGCGATCGCGCATGGATGCATTCATAGCTCAAATCGAAGGTTCTGCCCGACTTGAGTTGACTGATGGTAGTCAGACTACTGTAGGCTATGCCGGAAATACAAAATACTCCTATACCAGCATAGGCCGAGAACTGGCAGAAGATGGCAAATTACCATTAGAGGGCATGACTATGCCAATTATTCTCCAGTATTTCAACAAGCATCCTCTTGAATTGAATAACTATCTACCGCGCAATCGCAGCTTTGTTTTCTTTCAGGACAACAAAGGTAAACCAGCGATGGGTAGCATCAACGTACCAGTGACAGCAGAACGCTCCATTGCAACAGATAAATCCCTAATGCCTCCTGGCGCTTTAGCCTTCATTCGCACCTCTATTCCTTTTGTTAATAACTCTGGAAAAATAGAGCATCGTATTGTTAGCCGCTACGTTCTTGACCAGGATACAGGTGGCGCGATTAAAGGAGCTGGTCGAGTAGATTATTTTTTAGGAACTGGCAAACAAGCGGGCGATCGCGCTGGCGTCACAGTCAGCACCGGAAACCTATATTATCTGTTGCTCAAGTAATAAAATTATCGCTTTGAACAACCAGTAACACTTTTCGTGCGAATGTTATTTATCACTGGCCAAAAGTATTAAAGGCCATAGCTTTCCGTTCTTTTTCATCCCAGCCTTTACTCCCTGGCGGGAATACGTTTATATTACTTAGTCGCTTTTGTGAAACTCACGCCAGATTGCAATCGACGTTTGCACCACCGAATTTTGGCACGCCAAAGGTACAGCAAAGCACTGGTTTGGGGTTATCAATGAGCCGCCCATTGTAGGTTAAGAGCAAAGCGATCGCTTGACTTATGTTTCCCAAATCCGAACGGGGACAAAGTTTTTAATTAAATTCTGATTTTTATCAGTACTAGCCACTCTGATGCAAACAGCCCTGTATATTTGTAGAGGATTAGTTAGAATCTGCCCTTAAAAGGCAGCGACAGCATATTAGCCTTGGTTAAGACAAACATTAGAAGCATAAGCTGCATTTGCCAAGGTAACAGTATTAAACTCAGCAGCAGGCTGACAATACCAATTGAAGCGGCGAGGAGAGCCATCTCTTCTGCTGATTTTTCAAAGATATAGGCAGATCCTAGAGCGATCGCCAGTGGAATTAGGAAACCCAATGACATACATATCACCTCTTAGTTCGATACAGAAGTGTATTTCATAATACACTATTTGTTTAGATTTGTTGCGCTTTATGTATAACTACTTTCGCTTTTCCTACCCCCACCCACATCAGCACAAAGTCTAAAGTTTTATAGCATAACTACCTATCCTACTGCTTAGGTAATTATTACTAGCAAGATCGCGCATAGGTTAAGTGATGCATTAATGGCGTGCGAGCGTAGCACTGCCTTAAATTTTTATATATCCCAAGGCAGATATTATTACTATTTATTTGTTAACTAAGGGACAAGACGCTCACCCCACATCTATCAAACTTGGTCAAACGCTTATAGATGGCTATCGTGGCTGTCGTCGTTTTGACTGCTCCAGTTTGGTGGAGGTTCCAAGAACAACAGCTCAAAGCATTTTAATAGCAATCGATGGGAGTTACTAGCTGTAGGAAATAAGATTGCAGGTGAGGTTGTTGTTTACCCAGTTGTTGAGATTACAAGACTGATACCAATAGGCTAAGTGCGATCGCCCTTTTCCCCTACATCGCGATCGCTCAACCATCCTCCTCCCCTGAAAATAGAACTTCAACTGGATTGTCACTAGCTTGCGAGGGGAGGATAAGCGCCGTCAAGTACCTGCTAAGCCACCGCGTCTCAGTGCTATTAAGATATGGCTATAAGTAACAATACTTACTGGCAACACTAAAACGTTTGCCTATACACAAATTGAAGCTTGTCGTACTCGTGGGATTTACTGATGCGGCTGAGATGGCGGAGACGGCTTTCCACTAGAAGACGAGCATCATTACGATTAATTGGTTCAAGTTTGATTTTGGTAGCACTGCTTGTAGCCACAAAAAATATACGCTTGGCGTACAGGGTAGTGAATAACTCTTGGTTATCTTCAAGGTGACACAGGCTGTAAAGCAGGCCAAATGTAGGATGGTTTAAGTAATTCTCCTTACTTTCGTCAGCATCCACGCGACTATGGCTGATTTCCTCAGCGAATTGAAAGGAGTTCATGTTTTGAAATATAGCCGCAGTGTAGGGAGTTTTTACTTTCATACTTTAGATAGATGCTTTAAGTTTGACAGTTCAATACTACTATATTTTAAGTTTAAAAGTGATAATATTACGGATACCTAGCTATCTTAATAAAATGTCTGCGTATTTTCACGGTAAAGTACGCGCAGAACCGATACCTGAGCCAAACAGCGAACCTGCCTGATAGAGAGAGACATACGTTGAAGAAGCTCAGAAGCGGAATTATTAAAAATAATTAAAGTTTGCGATCGCGAACTAGGGACGGATTGCGATGCTCCCCTATATTGCAACGCGATCGCTCTTTGCGTTACCCATAAGCCATCTTCACCTGCACTCTAAACAAATATTTTTTGTTATACAAAGGAAAAATTTTATTTTCCCCTAAACACTTATTAATACAGCATAAATAAGATAGTTGCGGGATCGCTGGCTCAAAATATCCACCAGATAGTTCGTTTATTTTTTAGCGGTAAAGTAAACTTTGATTTGAGTTCCAGTTCAAAGAAACGAGTACCTATTTTTTAAACTAATTTTTTCCCTTGATAGCAACTTTGGTTTTATCTTTTTTCAATATTATAAGAAGCAATGGTATTTTTCTTTCTTGCTATATTATTTTTAGTTGAAATCTTACATTAATTTTGGTTTATATCATACGAGGGATAGATGCGATCGCACTTAAAAAACGGCTCCTTATCAACGCGATCGCATCATCACCTTATGTTTTTATATGTAATTAGATATACACCGCTACTAAATACAGACATAGCCTCCACCAACTACCTGTAGACACTAAGGGGAGCGCGATTGAGCCTTGACAAATGCAGCCCTCCTCTACGGCATTTTAAGGCAAAACCATTATCTTTGACATAAAAAATCTAAATAATTGTTAAAGTACTAATATAAAAATAAATCGAGTATAAACTTACTATAAAAATTACAACTTTAAATCACTTCAGTCTGCATCTGACTGTTAAAACAGCCCAAAAATGTTGATCCCTTGTGACTAGGTAGTTAAAAAAATGGCAAATCAAGTGGCACAAATCTGTATAAGTGAGGGTGGAGGAGTCGAAGCTATTGAGAATCGGTTTTTCACCCTATCGCTGGATATATTTTTAGCCTTGGGTTTTGACGGCTATCTCAAGCAAATGAACCCGATGTGCGAAAAAGCGCTTGGCTTCACACGTGAAGAATTGCTTGCCAAACCGCTTATCAAATTGATCCACCCCAAAGATCGTGAACCTACGATTACTAAATTAGAAGAACTAGCCACCGGGGGGGATAATATTTCTTATGAGAACCGTTTCCGCTGCAAAGACGGCTCATATAAATGGCTGCTGTGGAATGCAGCCATATGTCCTCAAGAGCAATTGATTTACGTCGCCGCCCGCGATATCACAGAACGCAAACAGGCAGAGGAGGCTCTACGGCAAAGCGAAGAACGCTTCCGCTTGTTGGTCAAGAATGTGAAAGATTATGCCATTTATATGCTCGATACCAGCGGACGAGTGATCAGTTGGAATAAAGGGGCGGAGGGCATTAACGGGTATCAGGCGCAAGAAATTATCGGTCAGCATTTCTCGTGTTTTTTTCCTAGCGAGGAGATATCGATCGGCAAGCCAGAGGAAGTTTTGCACAAAGCGGCTTCTCAGGGTAGGTGCGAATGCGAAACTTTGCGCCAGCGCAAGGACGGGTCGGAGTTTTGGGCAAATGTCGTAGTTACTTCGTTAAGGGACGATAATGGGTTCCTGCGCGGCTTTGCTACAGTGACGCGAGACATCACCGAGCGCAAAAAAGCACAGGAGGCGCTGCAACAAGCTCACGACGACTTAGAAAAACGGGTGGAGGAACGTACAGCAGAGCTACAAAAAGCTAATGCGCTTCTCAGGCGAGAGATTGCGGAACGTCAGCAGGCTGAGGAAGCATTGCGTAAAACTGAGGCATCGTTGAGGCAACAAACCCAACAGCTAAAACAAGCGTTGCGTAGATTAAAACGAACCCAAACCCAGCTAATTCAAACTGAAAAAATGTCTAGCTTGGGTCAAATGGTAGCGGGTGTAGCTCACGAGATTAACAATCCTGTCAGTTTCATATACTGCAATCTCGATCATGCAAGTAGCTACATACAAGATTTGATGAAATTGTTGAAGATGTATGGCAAGTATTATCCACAGCCAGTGGGGGAGATTCAGGCTCATATAGATGACATCGACCTAAATTTCCTGCTAGCTGATATGCCCAAACTGCTATCTTCGATGAAGTTAGGAGCCGAACGCATCCGCGAGATTGTGTTGTCGCTGCGAAACTTTTCGCGGCACGACCAAGCGGAGAAGAAATGCGTGAATATTCACGAGGGCATTGATGGCACGCTGCTGATTTTGCAACACCGCCTGAATGCCACATCTAGTAGAGGAGCGATCGCAGTTGTCAAAGAGTACGGCGATTTGCCTTTAGTTGAGTGCTATGCAGGGCAACTAAATCAGGTGTTTATGAATCTTTTAAGCAATTCTATAGATGCTTTGGAGGAATATCGTGCGGCGCGGGTGAGTGCAGAAGAGACCGTTCAGGCGGATATGGCAACTCCCACGATTAAGATTAGCACCAGTGTCAAAGGCGGCGATCGCATTTTTATCCGCATTGCTGACAACGGCTCCGGCATTAAGGAGGATGTTCTTAATCGGCTGTTTGACCCCTTCTTTACGACAAAACCAGTAGGCAAAGGTACGGGTTTGGGTTTGTCGATTTCGCACCATGTTGTTGTCGAAAAGCACGGCGGTCAACTGACGTGTGTTTCTAGTCCTGGTAATGGGGCAGAATTTTTGATTGAGATTCCCATAAAGTCGCGATACCAGGAACCTGCGTTATTGCGATCGCCTTCGAGTTATGCCGCCGCATCTTCTCAGGCGGAAGTCACTGCTCAACAACAGCTTGCGCTGGGTTAAATTGTTGAGTTTTTTGGGTATAGAGCAATCGCTGGGGAATAGGAATAACGCCCCAATTGCTCCTAATCCCCATTCTTAAGTGTTATCAGTATCCCCGTTTTAAGCCTTCGTGTGGAGGCACAAACATAGGTTGCTTGAGTGTTGTTGGTTGTGAACTCGCCGCCGTCTGTAGAGTTTGAGTTTTTCAACTAACGCGGTAGGAATTTGCAATCAATCAAGCGATCGCGCTGATACTTTTAGCTAGGGCGTCATATCAGTTTTGATTTAGAGGTAGATGGTAGCTATCTAACCCTTCCTTTACCAGCTTAAAATATCCACTTGCTGTCAAGATTTACAAACCAGCTTCCAAAGCGGATGACTTGGCCCCTGCTGACGAATCCTCTGTACCTGTTGCTCTAAGCGTCGCTGTTCTTCTGCGGGCAGCCCCAACATACTATTCCGAATTTGCCATACCAAGACAGCAACAGTCATACCAATACATAAAGACAGCCCTAAAGTAGGCAGCGTATTGAAAATCAGGCTATAACGCACCGCTGCCCAAGTAAAATATTCCAGCAACAGACTAATGTGATAGCGTAAGCTCCACAGGCTCAAAGAGCCGACGCTAATCCAAAGTATTCCTACAACAAACCACCGCCCCCAAACCGTTAGGCCGTATAGTTTTTGCACTTGATCTTTAAACTTAGCATCAAGGTCTGTCGCTGGTGTTTCACTCATGGGAAATCTCAAATAGCTTTGAGTTTTGAATCATGAATTTTGCCTTAAATCAACAATTCTCCATCCACAAATCTTAATTACTCGGAGGGATGGAATCTGTTACAGCAACAGGCTTGCGTTGAACGTTGCGCTGTCTCCACCATGCGAATAATGTACTGGCGATGAAGATACTAGAATAAGCCCCAGCTGCGAAACCAATAATTAAAGCAAGGGCAAAGTTTTTCAGCGTTTCTCCACCAAATAGATAGATGGAAAGCAAGGTCAGGAGTACTGTTAATGTTGTATTAATCGACCGCGTTAGCGTTTGATTGACGGCATCATCCACTATTTTGTTTATAGGCTGATCCGGATCTAGCTGGATTACTTCTCGAATTCGGTCGTAAATGACTACTGTATCGTTAACTGAAAAACCGATAATCGTCAAAAGAGCAACGACGAATAAACTATCAACTTCGACGCCTTGCACCAAACCCAATATTGAGAAACTCCCAATGGTGATCAAAACATCGTGAAACAAGGCAACGAAGGCGAAGAAGGCGTAGTCGAACTGAAACCGAAAGGTAAGGTATAGCAGGATGCCGCCGAAAGAGAGTACGAGTGCCAGCATTCCAGACTGAAACAGCTGACGGCCCAAGGTTGGCCCTACTGTATCAATTTGAGTTTTTTGAGGATCGAAAGCCCCAATTTTAGCCGACAAGTCTGTTGCCAATTGGGTGCGTTGGTCAACATCTAATGCTTTTGTCCGAATTGATAGTCCGCGCTGGTCTTTGCCTAGAACTTGGATGCTACTGCTACTACCTAGCCCCTTGGAGTCTAAAACTTCCCTCACAGCTTTGGTGTCAATTGGCTTGTCGCAGTTGTTCTGCTTAGAACAATCCAGTTCAACCTGTAGGCGAGTACCACCCACAAAATCAAGACCGGGACGCAGTGGCGAACCAAACTGGCTCCAAGAAATTGCCATTGCTATCAAGCCACTGAGAATGGCGACACTAGAAATAATCCACCACAAGCGCCGCTGTTTAATAACGCTGAATTTCATCTTTGCTCAAAACTCAAAACTTGATTTCTATCCCCCTATGATTTTACTGACCTAGGTAGGGCAATTGTAAGCAGGCGATTGGGGATTAGGGATTAAGATTGTGAAAAACGGGGTTGGCGATCGCCAATTAGGGGTTGGGAAGAAGAGGTATGAGCTTCTTTTTGAGCTTTGAGGTCAATTCTCTAATTTAGAACTCAAAATTGCTCGCCCAGACCTATTCCCCGTCCACCAGTTCTTGTAGAGACGCCGATTCATCGAGTCTCCCAACCTTAAATACCTCTTGCTTATTATCTTGCTGACGCCGGGATATTTGGAGCAAATAGTTCCGGCTTCTGACGCAATGCTGGAACTCCCAGCACCAGCAACAGCAGCAGGGTACGACTACAGGTGATGGCAGTAAACATACTCACTGCAACGCCCAGAGCCAGAGTTACGGCAAAGCCCTTTACTAAACCCGATCCCAGCCAAAACAGCGCGCCACAAGCAATCAAAGTAGTGACGTTACTGTCCAAAATGCTAGAGAAGGCCCGGTAAAAACCAGACTCGACCGAGCGATATAAAGTCTTACCTGCTTGTAATTCTTCCCGAGTCCGCTCAAAAATCAGTACGTTGGCATCAACCGCCATACCGATGCTAAGGATGAAACCCGCAATTCCTGGCAGGGTTAAAGTAACGCCCAGTAAAACAAAGCCAGCGAAACATAGCAGCGAGTAGATGACTAAGGAGACATCGGCAATTAAGCCAGGTAGTCGGTAGTAGACGCCCATGAAGATCAACACCAACGACAGACCACCAAGACCAGCGTAAATACTGCTCTGGATGCTGTCTCGCCCCAGTGTAGCTCCTATCGTGCGGTTTTCCACAACTTCTACGGGGAAGGGTAGGGCACCACCACGCAGTTGAACAGCCAGATCGTTAGCAGTTTGTGCAGTGAAGTTGCCTGTAATTACGGCATTACCGCCGACAATGCCACTTTCAGCAAATTCAGGTCCAACGGTGGGGGCGCTGATGAGTGCTTGGTCCAGAAAAATACCAATGCTGCGACCAGTCCCCGCCAAATCTTTGGTGAGCTGGGCAAATTTTTTGCCTCCCTCCTCATCAAAGCGGATGCCCACATTCCAGCTGTTGCTGGTTTGAAGGGGTTCGGCGCTAGCATCTTTGAGGTTTGTGCCAGTTAAGCCAGCGCGTTCAAAAAGTTCGGCGATCGCTTTGTTACTCCGCTCTAGAGCCGCCCGAGTAGCCGCAAGTTCTTCCGTGTTGCCCAGCTTGAGCAACTGCTCCTGCTTCAGTAAAATTTCTTGTCGCACCTGTTGTTCAATCGGCAGTCGAGCTTCTGTACCGGGCTTCTGTTTGAGAAAATCCAATTGTGCCGTCCCGCCCAGTACCCGTTCTGCCTGTTGCGGGTCATTAACACCGGGTAACTGCACTACAAGCTGATCGTTGCCAACAGTTTGCACAAGCGCTTCCGACACGCCCAAGCCGTTAATTCGATTTTCTATTACCTTCTGAACATCTTCTAAATCTTGCTGGGTGATTTCCTTAACTTGCTCTGTGGGTTTTACCTGAAGCGTCAGTTGCGACCCGCCTTGCAGGTCTAATCCCAGTCTTATGGGAATTTTGGCGATCGTTGTAATTGAGGCGACCACCAGAATTAAGATTAGAGCTAATAATGCACGTTGCTGTCTTCCCATTTTGTATTTTAGATTTTGGATAACTCAATTTTAGATTTTTGATTTGAGATTCAAGGGTAACAAGTTAATCCCACATTCTTTTGTTTTAACTTGTCACCCCTAATCTAAAATCTAAAATCCGTTTATACTCGCAACGCCACCATTTTCTCGACTGCTTCTACAATTTGCTCTGGTTGCACAATTGTCAATCTTTCCAGAGCGCCATTGTAAGGCGTGGGGATATCTTGCGAAGAGAGTCTCAGCACGGGGGCATCTAGTTCATCAAACAAGCGGTCATTAATAGATGCAATTAATTCTGCGCCAATTCCGCCCGTTTTCATGCATTCTTCTACAATTATCACCTTATGGGTTTTCTTTACGGAAGCGGTGATTGTTTCCATATCGAGAGGCTTGAGGGAAATTAGGTCAATTACCTCTGGGTCATAACCTTCTTTAACCAGCTTGGGCACTGCTTGCATGACGTGGTGACGCATCCGCGAGTAAGTCAAAATGGTGACATCTTTGCCTTCTCGTACCATTTCAGCTTTATCTAGGGGTACTAGATATTCTTCGTCTGGCAAGTTTTCCTTCAAGTTATAGAGGAGGACGTGTTCAAAGAATAGAACTGGGTTATCGTTGCGGATGGCAGACTTGAGCAGACCTTTGGCATTGTAAGGTGTCGAGCAGGAAACAATCTTAATACCCGGAACTGCTTGGAAGTAAGCTTCTAGTCGCTGGGAGTGTTCCGCACCAAGCTGACGACCGACACCACCCGGCCCCCTAATTACCATTGGCATTTTGAAGTTACCGCCGGAGGTATAGCGCAGCATCCCGGCGTTGTTGGAGATTTGGTTGAAGGCGAGGAGCAAAAAGCCCATATTCATGCCTTCGATTATCGGGCGCAAACCTGTCATTGCGGCACCGACTGCCATCCCAGCAAAGCTGTTTTCGGCAATAGGGGTGTCTAGAACCCTCAGATCGCCATATTTTTTGTAGAGGTCTCTGGTGACTTTGTAGGAGCCGCCATAGTGACCTACGTCTTCACCAAGAACGAATACAGCGGGATCGCGAGCCATTTCTTCATCAATGGCTTCTCGGAGGGCGTTGAAGAATAAGGTTTCTGCCATCGTTCGCTTGAGGAGAGTTGAGTTGGTCAAATCATCATATTAGCGGTTTGGGGCTGTTGAATGTACAAGCGATCGCATAGTCGTTCGATTAGTGTTGCGATCGCCCTCCCCGTCTCGCCGCACGATGGAGTTTTTTTATCCCACCTCAACTACTTTCAACCACAAGTGACCGAACTGCTACGCGATTACTGCTCGATTCGAGCTTCATCAAAAAAACCCGTTCTCTTTAAGAAAACGGGTTTTTATATGATTGCCTTGTTTGTGCCTAGCTAGTGAAGCGACGCCAAAACATTTAACTGTTGCCAACGGCGGGACACTAAAAAAGGCGAAAAATAAATGGGTAGCGGTAGCTCTGGTCAGGATTGGTCAGAGACTGAATAATTGCCAGAATTGGCAGTACCCAACTTAAAAACAGCAACAACGCCAGCAGCGGTATACCAATTAAGACCCAAGCCAGGACTCCAAATATTGCCCCATAAAGCCACACATTGAAGTGGAAGTTGATGGCTTCTTTGGCACTCTCTTTTACAACTGGATCTTCAGCTACGAACAAGATCGCAATGGGTATCCCAATAGACACAAGCGCAGCGCTAAAAAATATCGAGCCATGACACAGTGCCGATAACAGCTTCCGCTTGTCCGTGTCGTACATCTCAACCCCCTCATATCTTTCCTGTTGTTTCGACTCTAACACGCGATCGCCCTGGATGCGGTCACTCTTAAGAGCGGCTTCCCGTACCCAAAATTAAGGGTTAGCACTCTGCATCCGCACAGCCAGAAAGCTTACTTTTTCTTCCAGGTCGCTACCTTCGAGGAGTCTATATTATTAACTCCGCCGCCGCCCCGCCGCTAAAATACATTGCAATTGTTCGCCGTGTTTTTCTACCCCTCTTGGATAGCTGATTGACAATCCTAAACATGATGGCAGCCGCACGGGTTTAACCGCATCAATAGCAACGTGGCCCCGTTACTCTTTTAGGCGATGAAGCACAATAGCGATTATGTTATCAATAGTTTTGCAGATATCGATATCATTGACACCTGCTTCATACAGCCGCGAAAAGTTGCCCAAGATTAAACTTATACAAAAGTGTTTGACTAGCGTGGCTAAGCAGATAGAACATCTGGGCGATCGCCATCCCAAACCCATTTGCTGCGGAGATTTCAGGCTGTTGTGGCGGTAAATATGTCATAGTGTATCTCTGCCAATATAAATGTTAACGCCTAAATTTTTTTGCGTAAAAGCCCCACATAGGTATCCACATGATTACAGATTCACAAGTCCAAGACCCTACAATTGAAATTGAATTAGAAGCTGCTGTTGAGCGCAGGCGCAACTTTGCTATTATTTCTCACCCCGACGCAGGTAAAACGACGCTGACTGAGAAATTGTTGCTGTACGGAGGCGCTATTCACGAAGCTGGTGCGGTGAAAGCACGCAGGTCGCAGCGCAAGGCGACTTCTGACTGGATGGAGATGGAGCAACAGCGGGGAATTTCCATTACCTCGACAGTCTTGCAGTTTGAATATCACAACTGTCAGATTAACTTGCTCGATACTCCCGGACACCAAGATTTTAGTGAAGATACTTATCGCACTCTAGCGGCTGCGGATAATGCGGTGATGCTAATTGATGCGGCTAAGGGTTTGGAACCGCAAACGCGCAAGTTGTTTGAGGTTTGTCGGATGCGATCGCTGCCTATCTTTACTTTTGTTAATAAACTCGACCGACCCGGACGCGAGCCTCTTGAACTGCTAGACGAGGTTGAGCAGGAACTAGGCTTGCAGACTTATGCAGTAAACTGGCCGATAGGGATGGGCGATCGCTTTAAAGGTGTTTACGACCGCCGACAGCAGAAAATTCACCTCTTCGAGCGCAGCGAACATGGTAAACGCGAAGCCCTCGATACTGTTATCGATTTAGGCGATCCCAAGCTTGAACAGTTGTTGGATCGAGACCTATTCAATCAACTCAAAGAAGATGTAGAACTACTAGAAGGCGTTGGCTCAGAACTAGATCTGGAACTGGTTCACCAAGGCAAAATGACACCTGTATTCTTTGGTAGCGCCATGACCAACTTTGGTGTCGAATTATTCCTAAATGCCTTTCTCGACTACGCCCTCAAACCAGGTATCCACAATTCCACATTAGGGGAAATTCCCCCAACTTACCCAGAATTCAGCGGTTTTGTTTTCAAACTGCAAGCAAACATGGACCCCAAGCACCGCGATAGGGTAGCATTCGTCCGCGTCTGTACTGGCAAGTTTGAAAAGGATATGATTGTAAACCATGCTCGTAGTGGCAAAACCGTGCGTTTGTCGCGCCCTCAAAAACTATTTGCCCAAGATCGCGAATCAATTGAAGATGCATATCCAGGTGATGTTATTGGTTTGAACAATCCTGGCGTGTTTGCGATTGGCGATACTATTTATACGGGTAAGAAACTGGAGTATGAAGGCATTCCCTGCTTTTCGCCGGAAATATTTGCCTATCTGAGAAACCCCAACCCTTCCAAGTTCAAACAATTTCAAAAGGGTGTCTCTGAGTTGCGAGAAGAAGGTGCGGTGCAAATTATGTACTCAGCCGATGATGCTAAGCGCGACCCAATTTTGGCAGCAGTAGGAAATTTGCAATTTGAGGTGGTGCAGTTCCGCTTGCAAAATGAGTACAACGTCGAAACTCAGTTGGAATTGCTGCCTTATAGCGTTGCTCGTTGGGTTGCTGGTGGCTGGGAAGCATTGCACAGAGTTGGGCGTTTGTTCAACAGTATAACGGTGAAGGATAGCTGGGGACGACCAGTGTTGCTGTTTAAAAATGAATGGAACGTGCAACAAGTAGAAACGGATCACCCAGAGTTGAAGTTGAATATTTCAGCCCCCGTAGTTGCTGGACAAGAACCAGTAAGTTTATAAACCTTTAGGGAAATTATTAAAAACCCGCTTTCTATAATCAAGCGGGTTTTTAAAGAACCCCACTCAAAAAATGCCTGAAGGTAAGAAACTGGGAGTTTTTAAACCTAATAAATCATTGTTTTCCTACCAAAAGCTTTATGGCGATCGCCATAGCATTTTGCAGGCTGCATAAAACAAATGAAGCCTCAACAAAATTTCAAAAATGTAAAAAGAATTAATGTTTTAAAGTGTGAAATAAAATGTTGCGCCTTGCTCGACATTAGCTTTAGCCCAGATGCGCCCGCCGTGACGGTGAATGATGCGTTGCACGGTTGCTAGCCCTACGCCAGTACCTTCAAATTCAGTATTCTTGTGCAGGCGTTGGAAAGTTCCAAATAGTTTATCGGCATATGCCATATCAAATCCAGCACCGTCATCGCGCACGAAATAAATAGGGGGATTGGGCATTAGGGATTGGGTGTTGGCGATCGCGGATGGGTTTCCCTGTCCCCAGCTAAAATTAACGGTGCCAAATTCTATTCGGGCGGTTGGATGTTTGGCTGTATATTTCCAGGCATTACCGAGAAGGTTTTCTAGAGCGATCGCTACCAGTCTGCGATCTGCATTAGCAACGATACCTGGGGCTATAACAAATTCCACTTGGCGTGAGGGTTGTGTTTTTTGCAAATCTAGAGCGATCGCGCCCACAATTGCACTCATATCCACTTCCTGTCGCCTCATCTCGCCCCGCGTCACCCGCGCCAACGACAGCAGATCCTCAATCAGGTTTGACATCTGCTGAGTAGAAACACGCATGCGCTTTAGATATTCTTTACCCTGCGTATTCAAGTGTTGATCGCAGTCTTCCAGCAGCATCACAGCGAACCCTTCTATGCGACGCAAGGGTGCGCGTAGATCGTGGGAAACTGAATAGCTGAAACTTTCTAGCTCCTGATTAACAACTTCTAATTCCGCCGTCTGTCGCTGCAAATCTGCATTTAACTGCATAATTTGGGCTTGCGTCCGCTTGCGCTCGTTTATTTGCGCTATCTTTATCGCCCAGTTCAGTTGTTCTTGCCTTACCATCTCCCGGTAGTCTCGGAAAAAATCAGCCAACCCAGGCGCTTGTTCTATTAATGCGTCTAGATTATTAATAACCCGCTTGTCTGCTTGATAAGAATAGGCAACTTCAGGATGTGCTTCCATCCACACATGACATGTCTTAACGTAACAGCCAAATGAGACTATGTGCTGGTAATTGGTAGAACCCAGAAGCAGGCGCAGCTCGTTTCGGTAGTATTCTGCGTCATTTCCGGCGATAAAGGTAAATATTGAACAATTAAGAATACTCTCTTCAACTTCCGCACTCCAGTCTTCCATAGCGGTTAATTTATCAGAATGTGCATTTAGCACTCTGAGGTGTTCGTCGATCTCCGTTTCCGTTGGCGGAGGTGTTTCAAGCAGTTCTAACACGTCCAGTGCCTTCACCCCAAGGCTAAGCAACGAACAACTGTGGCAAACCATGCAGTACGGAACAGCACAGTATCGCGAGAGGTATGCAGAAAATTTTTCTTTGAACAGGGACGACAGAGGATTACCGACATACGCAGCAAGTGTTTGTTGCCACAGATTTTCCAAAACCTGGGGGTTATCTTGGGCTGGAGTAAAAAATGTCGGGAAAAACCCAAATTTATCCTCAATTTCCGCTTTGATTTGCTCGCTTGTTCGCATAAATTACATCTGCATTCAAAAATTTAAATTTTTATACCCCTTTCTAATTGGTTTAGTACCAAGAGGGTTGTGTCTGATATGTTGTAACTTGGCTAAAGTTCAATCAAGCAATTAATTACTATCAAAAACTAAAAAAGCCCTAATTAAAGTGTGAAATAAAATGTTGCGCCTTGCTCGACAGCAGCTTTCGCCCAGATACGCCCGCCGTGACGGTGAATGATGCGTTGCACGGTTGCTAACCCAATACCCGTACCTTCAAACTGACTATTTACGTGCAGGCGCTGAAAAGCTCCAAAGAGTTTATCGGCATAGGTCATATCAAACCCAGCACCGTCATCTCGCAGGAAATAAATAGGGGGATTGGGAGTTATGGATGGGGATTGGTTCGATTTTGGATTTGGAACTTTAGATTTTAGATTGGGGGTTAACTCCTGAGTCTCTAGTCCCGATGAAGCATCAATAACGCCAAATTCGATGCTAGCGCGGTCGTGTTGGGATGTGTACTTCCAAGCATTACCGATCAGGTTCTCTAGTACGATCTGGAGTAGCCTGCGATCGCCGTTGGCAACTACTCCTGCTTGGATTTGAAATTCCACACTGCGTTCCGGTTGCGTCTTTTGCAGTTCTTTGGCGATCGCCCCAGCCATTGCACTCATGTCAATTTCCTCTCGCTTTATCTCGCAGCCCGTAACTCGCGACAGCGCTAGCAAATCCTCAATCAGTTGAGACATCCGGTTTGTAGAATAACGAATGCGCTCTATGTATGTTTGACCGTCACCACCCAGCTTGTCAGCATAATCTCTCACCAGCATTTTGCTAAAACCTTCAATGCGGCGCAGCGGGGCACGCAAGTCGTGGGATACAGAGTAGCTGAAGCTTTCTAGCTCTTGATTAACTACTTCCAGTTGGGCGGTGCGCTCTTTAAGGGCGACTTGCCCGAAATACTTAATGGTGATATCGTCGATCAGCCAGAGACGACCGGGCACATCGCGTACCTTAGTCGGGGTACTGGAAATACTCAGTACCGTTGGATCGTCGCCGCTAAAAATCCAGTGCCAATCGCGAATTTCAGCCCCCTGTTGAGAAAAAAACTGCGCCCCCTGAACAGCGATCGCCTCGCGATTTTCAGCGCTCATCCGTAACTTTGCCATAGCCTGCGATATCAACAGCGGTTCGACATCCCCTGGCATTAGACTGAGTAGATCTGCGGCAGTCTGATTCAGCCAGCCATGTTCGCCACTCTCATCAACAAACACCACCCCTTGCGGTATCGTCTCTAAAATAGCGCTGTAGCGTGCTTGTAGTTTGTCGAAGCTGAAGGTGGTGTGTTGAAACCGCAATACAGTTCTCAGCCCCCCTAATACCGACTCGATGAAGCGTCGCAGATTTAAAGAGATGTCAGTGCGGGTATACCAAATTAGCAGGATCGCCCCCTGCACCCCTGAAGAGTCTCCCTTACTAACGGCAGGATCGAAGGGGGGTTGGAGTGGTAAAATCGCCAGCGACTGGGTTCCTTTAGCAACCAAAATACGCGCAGCATCAGGGCTAGAAGCATACTCAGGGTAGTAGCGGCAGCGGTTGTCTGTAAGTGCCGACTCAAATAGTTTGGGAGTTGTTAGTTTATTGGGCAGAGGCGCACAGCCCTTGGCTCCCTTGGGGGGGAGGCAGACGAATGCTTCAGCAGTAACATCGTCGAGTTGCCGCAGTGCAAAAGCCGCATCAGCAAGCGCAAAGTCTCGCAGCAAGGCGATCGCTTGCTCGATAACGCTGTCGGGAGTAGCAGCGTTATCGGCATTAGTGAGCGTAGCTAGTACTGAGCGAGATGCCAAATCCCACTCAATACGGAGGATAAATGTGCGTAATAGTATACCTAGTAGGGCAGCCCCAATTGCGCTGGCGATCGCTCTTGTCTCAAAATGCGCCTGATGCGTCAGCAACACGTCGCTACCCAAGAGCGCTCCTGTCAGCAACGATGCTACCCCTGCTGCTAGCAAACCCTGCGCTGGTGGGAGGGGTAGCATTGCCCCTACCGCCAATAGCAGCGGTGTTAGAAGTAGAACGGGAGACAGTCCGGCTAGAACTCCCAACCCCACAATTGCAATTGTTAGCCCTATTAAAGTTGGTCTAAAAGTTGGTAGCCGAGCCGGATGATTGTGCGGAGAGTTGGTAAAAAATAGCCAACTTTGCCGCATTAGCAGGCCACATTCTATGGTAAAACTCCAATATTTTGATGTTCGTTCCATCACACAGATGGTAGCCTGATTTAATACCTGGCTGGGAACGTAGATTTTTAGTTCCAGGCGGCTGCTGCAACTTTGGCGATCGCGCTTGTCACTACGTCGGGCGAACTCATGTGAGGTAAATGACCATTTGCAGCTATGGGTAGCAGTTTACTGGTAGATACGTTTCGCGATATGTAAGTGCCCACCTCTGTAGGCACGGCAACGTCGTTGTTCGACTGTAAAACCAGTGTTGGTACTTTCAGGCGAGACAATTCAGCGCGGTGGTCGGATTGGTAAATCACCCGTGCTACGGCGATCGCTATATCCGGGCGGATTGCCGAAAGGGTATTTGCAAACTCAGTAGCCAGTTCTGGACGCTCTGGGTTGCCCATTGCTATTGGCGCAAATCCACTCGCCCAAGCATGGTAATTGGATGACATGGCAGCATAAAATGCATCCAGGTCAGATTGCTCGAAGCCGCCGACGTATCCTGTATCGTTCAGGTAGCGGGGCGATGCGCTTACGAATATCAGATGGCTGAACAGTTCTGGATCTTCCAACGCCGCTAGCATGCTCACCATCCCGCTAACTGAGTGCCCCACCAGCAGGCAATTTTTAAGTTTTAATTCGTAGCACACTTCTAGCAAATCCTCGGCGTAACTATGGAGGCTGCTGTAGCGGCGCGGACTGTAAGCATTAAAATCTGATTTTCCCGCACCTACGTGATCGAAGAGTACGATGCGATATTTCGATGCTAATGCCGCTACTTGGTGTCTCCAAGCTGTCTGGTCGGAGCCGAAGCCATGGGCAAACACGAGTGTCTGCTTGCCATTGCCCAGCACGTTTACATTATTCCGCTGTAGGACGCTCGTTGCCATAGTTGAGTTCTTTAGTTTTGAGTTTACATCGCCGCTGGGGGCGCTTTGGTTCAGATTTTGGAACTTAAGCGTTTAGGAATTATCAGTTCGCTTGTTAATACTTAATTTAAGATAAAAAGCCAAAAAGCCCAAATTATGCTTCTACCAACTAATGTCTCCCCACTGGATGGTAAAAGCCTGGTAGCTTCACCAACAAAATGAAATTACTATTAGCAACAACTTTAAAAAAGTTATAAGCCATAAATGAGGGTTATCATTTCTGCTGTTAGTTAATTATAAAGCAACAATTTTCCTTTATCATTTAATAAAATAATTGGCTAGCTCTTTTATCAGTTTGTTGCAAAAACAACCATAACTTTAAAATTGTAATGATTTTTTAAAGAGAATGTAATGTTATTTCATAAGGCAGAGGCGAGAATACTGCCAATGCCTGAAGATATCAGAGGTTAAAATTGCTATGGGCACAGAGCAATTGGTGGCGCGATCGCTATTACAACTCGGCTGCATACTACAAAAGGTTAGTGGGTTATGGTTGGGAAGTAAGTCACGGGAGGAATTGTAACCTTGATTCCCGATCCCCCTTCATCGAAGAACAAAGGCTCAAAGGCATCAGAAACATCCCTAGAAGCCGGGTTAGCGGCTTTAAAGAAGTCTGATTACCCTCGCGCGATCGCGCTCTTAGAAAACGTCTGCCAGTTTGAGCTAAGTGAAAATATAGTATTACGCGCTCAAATGGGGCTGGTAGCAGCTTATGAACGCGCTGGCGAAGTCGAAAGAGCGATCGCGCTATGCCAAACCCTAGCTCAAAGCTCGAACCCCAAAGTGAAACAATGGGGCGATCGCGCTCTTGCAGATATAGCAAAGCGTTACCCTGGAGGTTTGGCCAATAGCGTCAACTCCGCGCCACAACCAGCATCAGATGTAACGGGCTTTGTGCCCATAGACCAGAAGCAACCTCCCAATCCGATATCCGCAGCAGGATCGGATGTCACGGGCTTCGTGTCATTAGACCAGACACCTGCAAATCGGACGCGATCGCCCGCATCAGAAAGTACGGGTTTTGTCCCAATAAATCAAACGTCTCAAGCGGGAAAAACAACAGAGAAATCGCCTCGCCCCCCTTCCTCCGTCCCTCCCCAAGGAGGTAGGAGCAGTATCCCCGTACCTCCCGCAGAGAAGAAGAGCAACAGAGCAGAAAAGCCAGAAAAACCCCTAATAAAAGCTGAGGAAGAGAATTATTCAGCTAGCACTGAAGAACTAACGGAAACTGAAGAACTAACGGAAACTGAAGAATTAGTAAACGTTCAAAACTCAACACTAGCCTCTTGGCGACAGGCTGGACGCGCCTCTTCTTGGCGTACGATGAAGCCAATAAAGCTAAGACGCCTGTGGATGGTGCAAGCGGGAACTGCGATCGCTCTTTTTTGGTTGATTAACAGCCTCATCCACTGGGCTTTAGCCAGTATTTACGGTATTCTCCCTTCCTTGCCCTTCGGTCAACAGATTATAAGTTTCTATAACGCTCCGACTCTCCCCCTCTCAATTTTTCTGCTCGTCCTTCTCTGCACGTCCCCTTGGTTAATCGACGCGCTGCTAAAACTTTTTTACCCCCAAATTAGCTCTCTATCTCTGCCAGTGCTTGCAAAACACAGCCCAGAAGCAGCCAAGGTGTTGCCTCGTGTTTGCCGCCAGCATCGCGTTTCTATGCCCGCTTTGAAGGTTTTACCAACTAATGCACCGATTGCACTGAGTTATGGAAATCTGCCTCGTAACGCGAGGATTGTGGTAAGTCAGGGATTGTTGCAGCAATTAACAGATGACGAGATAGCTAATATCTATGCTGGTGAGTTGGGGCATATTGTCCAACACAAACCGATAGGTTTAGCGATCGCAGCTGTAGTGTACTTAATTGGCGGCTTGTTAACTCTGGCGGGCAACTTTGAACTGGCTGGCTATTGCTGGTGGATTGCCATAGCGTGTTTACCTGTTGGGTTTAATTTAGCCCTGATGTCCCTGATCGTCTTAATAATCCAGATACCCTACAGCGCATACTGGCAAGTGGCAAAGTGGGCAAATGGCATCAAATTAAAAATACAAACCGAAAAATTGCAAGGTTTTGTCCTTTTCGTTTATAGGGCGGAACTTTATGCAGCCGGAGTCGTGGCTGCGGTAAGTTACGGCTTATATTGGCTGCTGCGTTGGCCTGGTTTGTGGTTTTCTAGGGCTAGGATTTACTATAGCGATCGCATAGCTGCTGAGACGACGGGCAATCCCAATGGCTTAACTCGCGCTTTGCTGAAAATCGCTATGGGCACGAGTGCCGATGTGAAAGAACAGCGGTTAACCAGTTGGCTTCTGCAAGGCTTTGACTTGCTGACACCTCTGGGATATCGACAAGCTATTGCGCTGGGCAGTTTTTATCCCCAAAAGCCGTTTGAAGAACTCTTAGCCTGGGATTGTATCAATCCTTACCGTAACTGGTTAGTTACTACTTATTCTCATCCTCTCACTGGCGATCGCTTGCAACTCCTCTCCCGCTATGCCCAATTTTGGCAACTAGAGACGGAACTAGATTTGCAGCCCAGCGCCCCTTTCCCCCGTACCTTACCTGCTAAGGCTGAGAAAGTTTTAGGCAGCCACAAAGGATTGCCTTTATTGCAAAGTGCGCTATTTTTTGGATTGCTGATAGCTATTGCGCTAAGGATACTGTTCTGGATCTTGGGAGGAATTGGCAACCTACTTAACATTTGGCAACTGATATGGATGTTTGGCTCTAGCACCCTTTTTGTTGGTTGTCTGCTAGTTGGTTTTAGCCTCAGCATTTTCATGCACATCAACGCCTATTTTCCAGATATCAAAACTGACAATTTGCCAAAACAATCTAGTTTGCCTGACCTAGTGGCTAATCCCACTTTAATGGTTGCAGATAGTCTTCCTGTCGCATTAACAGGCAAACTCTTGGGGCGTCCCGGTTGTCTCAACTGGCTGGGACAGGATTTAATTCTCGAAACGCCAAAGGGTCTGGTCAAACTACACTTTTATTCCTTTCTGGGGCCTTTTGGCAACCTCTGGGCGCGGGCAGTCCGTCCCAGCGATTTTATAGAGCGGCAGGTTACAGTTACTGGCTGGTTCCGTCGGGGAGCAACTGCCTGGATTGACTTGGAGACCATCAGCGCCCCAGGAGGGGTAAATATTACTGCGAAATTTCCAATTTGGGTAACTGCCCTTGCCTGTGCGTCTGCTGTATGGGGAGCCTGGATTATCTGGCAAGCCAGCGCTTAATTTTGGATTTTCAATTGGGCGCAAAAAAAGGATTTTTTAGCATAACCTTTTCGTAGTCTACGCGGATGCCCCTCTCCCACTCTCTCCTGACGACCAACAACCAACTCCCACTTTTGGTAGAAATCATAAATAAATGTTGCGAGGACTGCGGAAAATTGTTACATTAATTTACAGGAAGCCGATAGAACTAGAGGACGCCTGAAGTTTTGGCACATTATTTGGCATAGCTCAACCGTCTTGGTATCAAGGTTTTCCTCCTCCCAACACAGCAAGCTAGTACCAGCCGCCCTTCGTGGCTGGTTTTTTATTTGTTTTTCCCGCAGATACCCAAGGGTAATTTTATCGAGGCTGAGATGCCAAAATTGGCGATCGCCAACAACATTTTTTAACTATAGCGATACCGATAAAATAAGAGTTTTAAGAAGTTGGCCTGGTATTCTTTAAGGGTGGCAGAATCCATAGTTAGTTTTATATAAAGTATGCGATCGCAGTCGCGTCTGACCGTTAGATCGAGTTTAGGCGGTTGGTTTAACCGCAAATTAAGCCTAGTTTTGCTATTAGCGATCGCTCTACTATTCGGCTGTGAATTAGTAGGAAATAGAAATATAGTTAAAAATAACGCTGTTTCTTCTAGGGAACAAGCCATCAACCCGCAAATAGTTGCCCTCCAACCGCAATTTGATGCGGCTCGTACCTTTTCTGCTGGGCTGGCGGCGGTAAAAATAGGCCGCCAATTTGGCTATATCGATAAAACTGGCAAATTTATAATTAGAAAACAATTTGATGTTGCTCTGTCTTTTTCCTCTGGTCTAGCAGCGATAAAAATGGGACGCAAATGGGGCTATATCGATATAACTGGCAAGTTAGTTATCCAGCCACAATTCGATCATGGTAATGATTTTTCCTCGGATATGGCAGCGGTAAAGATAGGCAAAAAATGGGGCTATGTCCACAAAAATGGCAAGTTAGCCATACAGCCTGAATTTGAGGAGGATAGAAGATTTTCCGAAGGGCTAGCCGTAGTAAAGATCGGTAGCAAATATGGGTATATCAACAATATTGGCAAATTTACCATAAAGGCGCAATTTGACGAGGCTAGAAGCTTTTCAGAAGGTCTAGCAGCAGTAAAGATTAGCGACAATTGGGGCTATATCAATAAGAATGGCAAGTTTGAGATCGAACCGCAATTTAATGAGGCTGGTGACTTTTATTCAGGGCTGGCGGCGGTAAACACGGAAGGAAAATGCGGCTATATTGACAAGACTGGAGACTTGGCAATAGAACCACAATTTGATTGGGGCGGGGGTTTTTCTGAAGGTCTGGCGGCGATATCGATAGCCGACAAGGTGGGCTACATTGACAAAATGGGAAACATCGTCATCTCGCCGCAATTTGATAGGATATATGATTTTTCATCTGGGATGGCAGCGGTCAAGATTGGCGATAAGTGGGGCTATATCGACAAAAAGGGTAACTTAGCAATCCAGCCGCAATTTGATGGTGCTTTGTCTTTTTCCCAAGGGATGGCGCGGGTAAAGGTTGGGGACAAGTATGGCTATGTTCGCCATCCCTTAAAGAATTAAATTACAGCACGCCTTTAGAACTAGGAATTGCACCAGCACGGCGCAAATCAATTTCTGCTGCTAGGCGGAGCGATCGCGCAAATGCTTTAAATGTCGCTTCGATAATGTGATGCGAATTAATTCCATCCAACTGTCGGATATGCAGCGTCATTTGGCTGTGATTCACGACAGCTACAAAGAACTCACGCACCAGTTGGGTGTCATAAGTACCTACTCGCTGGGTGGGAATCTCTAAGCCATAGCTAAGATGAGGGCGTCCAGAGAAGTCTAGCGCTACTTGAACCAATGCTTCATCTAAGGGCGCAAGGAAATTACCAAAGCGGACGATACCTTTGCGATCGCCCAGCGCTTTGCCCAATGCTTGTCCCAAGGTAATCCCCACATCTTCATTAGTGTGGTGGTCGTCAATTTCTATATCGCCCGTTGCCCTAACTTCCAAATCTATTAACCCGTGAGAGGCGATTTGATGGAGCATGTGGTCTAAAAATGGGACTCCCGTAGACGCAATGCAGCGTCCCTGACCATCTAGATTGATAGTAACTTGTACATCTGTTTCCCCAGTCTTGCGGCTAACAGAGGCAATTCGGGCACCGTCTAGCTGTTGTGGGTGTTGTAAGGATGGAATTGCGCGATCGCTTGTCTGCATATTGGTAATTGCTTCGAGGGCGTGCGGTATTGGGTAATCGGTCATCAGGCATGGCGAATTGGATTTTTCCCATTCCCTATTCCCGATTCCCCATTCCCTATTCCCAGTTTGTTACATTCCCATTATTTCGTAACCAGCATCCACATACAGAACTTGGCCAGTAATTCCGCTGGACAAATCGCTGCACAAGAAACTAGCGGCATTTCCCACTTCCAACTGAGTCACCGTGCGCCGCAGCGGTGCTATTTCCTCAACGTGGTGAATCATATCGAGAATTCCCCCCACTGCTGAAGACGCTAGGGTACGAATGGGACCCGCAGAAATAGCATTGACTCGGATGTTAGAGGGGCCAAGTTCGCTTGCTAGGTAACGGACGCTCATTTCCAAGCCAGACTTGGCGATTCCCATAACGTTATAGTTGGGAATTACCTTGACGCCGCCGAGGTAGGTAAGGGTGACAATACTGCCGCCTTCTGTCATCAGCGGTTTAGCTGCGCCAGCTAGTTGGACTAGCGAGTAGGTACTGATTTCTAAGGCTTGGGTGAAACCTGCGCGTGTGGTTTTGCTAAAGTCACCCGATAAATCGTCTTTGTTGGCAAACGCGAGGCAATGGATGAGGATGTCTAGCTTTCCCCACTTGTCGCCGATGGCCTCGAATGTAGACTGGATTTGACTATCGTTTTGGACATCGCAGGGTAAAAACAGGCTGGGGTTCAGGGGTTCTACCAGTTCTGCGACTTTTTTCTCAAAGCGGCCTTTTTCGTCGGGTAGGTAAGTGATACCCAACTCGGCTCCTGCTTTGTGCAACTGTTGGGCAATGCCCCACGCGATGGAGCGATTGTTGGCAATGCCAGTGACAAGGGCTTTTTTTCCGGTTAGATTCAGCATAATATTCTATCCTATAGGCAATGAGCAGCTAACTAAACACAAAGGCAATATTTTATAGGCAATGAGGAGTTGATAAAAAGCCAACAGCACGAGCATAGGCAGTATTTTGGAAATATTGCAATCCGCGCTACCCTATTATCTACGGCGATCGCGCTAATACATTTTATTGCGGGGTCAGATCGTGATTTTCAGTTATTTTGTATTAAACTATACAAAAAACTGTATTAGACTCAGATTTAGTAATCTTTACTACACTCAAGAATCTCTCACATTCGGTGGGGCGATATATGGGGTAAGATCGGCAATCTGTTGGCAGAAGTTGCCAGGGCGTTAGTTATAGCAATGGATAGGGTCGTGACGCAAGATAGACCACTAGCAACTGTGTTCCGTCAAATGGGAGGTGGAGGGTTTCCACCGATGGTGGAGACGTTTGAACGGGGCAAGACTATCTTTTTCCCCGGAGACCCAGCCGAACGGGTGTATTTTTTGCTTAAAGGTGCCGTCAAGCTATCCAGGGTTTACGAGGCTGGAGAAGAAATAACCGTCGCACTGTTGCGAGAAAACAGCGTTTTCGGGGTGTTGTCGCTGATTACCGGACACCGTTCTGATAGGTTTTACCACGCGGTTGCATTTACTCCAGTAGATCTGCTTTCGGCACCGATCGATCAGGTAGAGCAATCACTGAAGGACAATCCAGAACTATCGATGTTGATGTTGCGGGGTCTTTCTTCGCGGATTTTGCAAACCGAAATGATGATCGAGACCCTCGCGCACCGAGATATGGGTTCACGATTGGTGAGTTTTTTGTTGATTCTCTGTCGCGATTTTGGGATGCCGACGGGTGATGGAATTACGATCGATCTGAAGCTGTCTCATCAGGCGATCGCCGAAGCAATTGGCTCAACCCGCGTTACTGTAACGCGCTTACTTGGAGAACTTCGGCAGGAAAAAATGATTTCTATCCATAAGAAAAAAATTACCGTTCATAACCCCGTAGCCTTGTCCCAGCAGTTTACCTAAACTTGGTTTGGGGAAGGAAAATGAGTTTTGAGTTTTGAGTTTAATCTCCGGCTCTCTGACTCTCCGACTCTCCCCTGCACCAGTAAAGCCTAGTTAGGATGGGGATGAAGCGAGGGAATTTAGATGACCACCAGCGCGTTCGTCCTGGTTTTGTCGATTTTAGTTTTGGGCGGCGCGATCGCGACTGCGGGCGATCGCATTGGTACGAAGGTGGGAAAGGCGCGGCTGAGTCTGTTCAATCTGCGTCCCCGCAGCACTGCTGTTGTAGTGACAATGCTGACGGGTGTTATGGTTTCAGCCTCAACTCTGGCAGTTCTATTTGCTACCAGCGAACAATTGCGGATTGGAGTTTTTAGGCTGGAAACTATTCAGAAAAGGCTTAGAGCAGCCCGTAGAGATTTAGATGCAGCTGTTGAACAAAAAAAACAGATTGAAAGCGAACTAACCAAAGCTAGAGCCGACCAAGTTGATGCCCAGAAGCGTTTAGATACTACTAATGAGTTTTTGAAGACGGCTATAGCCAAACAAGCAGAAACAGCCACTCAGCTCAATCGCACTCAAACTCAGTTGAGTTCTGTTTCTTCACAAGCTGAGTTGCTGCGTTCCGACATCCAAAAAACAAGAGCAGAACGCGAACAACTGATCCAACAGCGGGATTTAGTTAAGGTTGAACTTGCTCAACTTAAAGCTGAAAATACCCAAGCATTGGCTGAAAATACTCAACTCAAAGCTGAAAACACCTCAATAAAATCTGAGAATAATTCCCTCAAAGGTCAAAACGAGCAGCTGAAAGCTCAAAACGAGCAAGTTAGCGCTCAAAATAATCAATTGGACGCTCGAAATGCTCAATTGAGCGCTCAAAACAACCAACTGGGCGCTCAGAATACTCAATTAAGCGCTCAAAATAATCAATTAAAAACTCAAAACAATCAACTGGGCGCTCAAAATAATCAGCTAAAAACTCAAAACCAACAACTAAATGCTGAAGTTAGGGAACGCGACCAGGAAATTGCTAATAAAGCGCGAACTATTACCGAGCGCGAGAACAAAATAGCAGGGCAAGATCGAGTGATTGTCCAGCGCGAAACTCGGCTCAAACAACTGGAGGAAAACCTATCGCAAAAGGATAGACAAATTTCCCAAAAAAATCGAGAACTGCAAGAGCGATCGCAACAACTCCAAGAACGAGAAAAACAACTAGCTTTCCTACAACAGGAAGTAGCCGCCCTAGAGCAGTATTATCAGTCTTATCAAGTTCTCCGCCAGGGTAACGTCGCCTTGCTGCGAGGTGAGGTTCTGGCGTCGGGCGTCGTTCGTATTGTCGATCCCTCAGCGGCTCGCAAAGCTGTAGATCAGTTGTTAACCGAAGCAAACCGGACTGCGATTGAGCAAACTAAGCTGGGTACTACCGATGTAGATCAACGGGTGGTGCAAATTACCCAAGCAGAAGTGGATCGGTTGTTGAGCGAGATTAAGGATGGGCGAGACTATGTGGTGAGAATTCTCTCCGGTGGGAACTATGTGAAGGGAGAAAAACAAGTACAAGTCTTGGCAAATGCTGTTGTTAATCAGGTTGTTTTTAAGGCTGGTGATGTTATAGCCACAACTTCTGCTGATTCCGCTACGATGAGTGAGGAACAAATGCGACAGCGCTTAGAGCAGCTAGTTGTAGCGTCGCAATTCAGGGCGCGTCGTGGTGGAATTCTGGGTGATAAAGTCCAAATTGGTGACGGTCGCATCATTACGCTGATCAATTTCATCGAGCAGCTAAAGCAGTATCAAGAGCCTGTAGATCTCGTAGCAGTGATAGCAGAAGATACTTACACTGCTGGCCCCCTTAAAATGAAGTTGGTGGCAATTAAAAAAGGACAAGTTATTTTTAGCACGTAAATATTATGTTTTATTGGTTATTGTAATCAACAATAACCACGATCAATGAACAATCAACAATGAACAATTAACTAACAATACTTTATATGTTTTTAGGATTCGATCCAGGGCGCGATAAGTGTGGTTTAGCTGTATTGGGGGTTGATAGGCAACTGCATTACCATCAGGTTGTGCCCTCAGAAGATGCGATCGCTACTATTGAAAGCTTGCAGACGCAGTTTCCTATCGCTACTCTCGTAATGGGAGATCAAACTACTTCCAAAAAATGGAAGCAAAAACTTTCTACCTCCTTGTCACAAGAGGTGAAGATTGTCTTGGTTGATGAGCGTTACAGTAGTTTGGAAGCACGCGATCGCTACTGGCAAATGTATCCCCCCAAAGGTCTTTCTAGCTTGATACCCCAAGGATTGCGGCAACCACCCCGACCCGTTGATGATATTGTCGCCATCCTTCTCATCGAGCGATATCTGCAACAACTAACGTCTACAAATAATTTTCAAGGGTGAATCGACAAATCAAAAAAAATCAATCTAACAAGTCTTAAAGTTCAGCGCGGATAGTAAACGCATAATCGCCACCAGGCTCTAGCTGGTAATCGCATCGCTCTAAAAATCGGCCTAGCGGTTCTTGAATTAAAGCGCGTCCCAGGGAAGGCTTAACCGATAGCTGACCCCGACGGAAAGACCACTGGAACTGCCACTGGTATTCCGCCGCCGTAACTTCCCCGATGATTTGCCCCTGTTGCCAGGATAGCTGGGTAATGCGGACGTGGGCGGTGGTTTCAGGGAGATACTTCTTCACAATGGAACTGATTTTTAGCTGCTTTAACAAATCACGATATCAAACAGATTGCGATCGCGCTCAACATCACATCATCCTGCTAAGGTGATATCCAGCTTGTACGAGAAAATACCCATACTATCCCAGGAGTAACTAGGATCGAAGAAGTAACGCACAGCAACAGGAGGTATGATTTTGACCCGTTTATCGTCTGACCCAACCTCAAATCTAGACCGAGAATTCGACAGTGCCATTTTTAGTTTTGAAGAAATTCAAGCGGAACTCAACTATAAAAAGGCACAGGATTCACTACGGGAACTGGTAGAAAATCTCGACCTAACTGCACAGGAAGTAGTGGGTCTGGAGTCAGAAATTAATGGATTGGCAACGATGCTGGACAAGTTAGAACGCACTTGCATCCAGATAGCAGCTTTTGGCATGGTGGGACGAGGCAAATCTTCCGTCCTCAACTCGTTGCTGGGTCAGAATGTCTTTGAAACTGGCCCGCTGCACGGCGTCACCCGCACCAGCCAAGGTGCTAACTGGACGGGCGACAGTGGTGATGTTTTGCGAGTAGCGTTCCCTGGTGTGGCGAATTCGCAGATTGAGTTGATTGATACGCCTGGAATTGACGAAGTGGAGGGTACGCAGAGGGAAGCACTGGCACATCAGGTTGCGAAAAATGCTGACTTGCTGCTGTTTATCGTTTCCGGCGATATGACAAAAGTGGAATTTGAGGCGCTGTCGCAACTCCGGGAAGTTGGTAAACCAATGTTGCTGGTGTTTAACAAGATCGACCAGTATCCTGATGCAGACCGCATGGCTATTTACCGCAAAATTCGGGATGAACGGGTGAAGGAGTTACTCTCACCAGAAGAAATTGTCATGGTTGCTGCTTCACCCTTAGTCGCGCAGGCGGTGCGGCGTGCGGATGGGGGTAGGGGGGTGCAGCGAGTCCCAGGAAAGCCGCAAGTTGAGGAACTGAAGCGGAAAATTATCGAGATTTTGCATAGAGAGGGGAAATCCCTTGTGGCGCTGAATACGATGCTGTATGCGGGTGATGTGAACGAGCAACTGGTGCAGCGGAAGATGGAGATTAGGGAGGAGAGTGCGAATCAGTTAATTTGGAAGGCGGTGATGACGAAGGCGCTAGCGATCGCTCTCAATCCTGTTACTGTTGTAGATCTCCTCAGCGGCGCGGCGATCGATATTGCCATGATTTTGGGGTTATCTAGGTTATATGGAATATCGATGAATCAACAGGGTGCTGTTGGTTTGCTCAAAAGAATTGCTATTAGTATGGGTGGAATTAGTGCTAGCGAACTTTTGGCGACTTTGGGGCTTAGTTCGCTCAAAGGGTTGTTGGGATTATCGGCACCTGTAACGGGGGGAATTTCGTTAGCGCCTTATCTTTCGGTCGCTATAACTCAGGCGGGTGTTGCGGGTGTTTCATCTTATGCAATTGGGCAAGTAACTAAAACTTATTTGGCTAATGGCGCGTCTTGGGGGCCAGATGGCCCTAAAGCTGTTGTAAGCCGCATTCTTGCATCTCTTGATGAGACTTCTATTCTTAATCGAATTAAGAATGAGTTGAGTGCGAAGTTAGGTAGTTGAATGGTTTTATTTGCTTTTTTTAGAGGGCGATCGCCACGAGCTTGCCCTTGTTTAAATCTTACCTAAATCAATCCCAAATTACCCCATCTTTCCCCCCCCAAAAAATATTATGTAAAATTTTCCCAAACTACTTGTGTTTTGCAACGGAACATCATAATATAGTAATTGTATTTGTCTAGCTACATACAGCACTTGAAAAGTATGTCGCTTGACGCGCATGGGACGTTTGTCCCGTGCGCGGGGATAAGTAAAAAAGCGCATTGGAACTTAGGTTGGGTTGGAAACTTGGAGAGGAAAGATACCAAGTTTTTATAAATTAACTGGGTAAATGTTGTTAGCGATCGCATCGTGGGTTAAGCCGATTAAACACTATCGCTAAATGTCATTGTTAACCCCAGTCTGCGCCACATATGTGAATCATTTCTGCCACTAAACCCGTCCATCCAGTTTGATGGCTGGCACCAAGACCTGCCCCATTGTCGCCATGAAAGTATTCATAGAAAAGAATCAAATTGCGCCAATTAGGGTCGGTTTGGAATTTTTCAATTCCGCCATACACAGGACGATTTCCAGCGGCATCTTTTAGAAAAATCCGCACTAGCCTTTGAGATAATTCAGTTGCAACTTCTGCCAAAGTCATTTCTTGACCAGAACCAGTAGGACACTCGATTTTAAAATCATCTCCCAGGTAATGGTGAAACTTCCTTAAAGACTCAATGATTAGATAATTTACCGGGAACCAAACTGGCCCGCGCCAGTTGGAATTTCCACCAAAAAGATTGTTGCTAGATTCTGCTGGATCGTAATCTACGCGAAATTCACACCCATTTATATGAAAAATATAAGGATGGGTGGCATGAAATTTGGAAAGCGCACGAATCCCATAATCTCCCAAAAACTCCGTTTCATCCAGCAATTTTTGCAGAATTCGCTTGAGTTTACCGCGATAGACAATTGCCAGGAGTCTTATAGCACCGATACCGGGAGTTTCCATACAAGCAACATTTTGTTTCAAGTCTGGACGATTGCTAATAAACCATTCCATCCGTTTTTTAAAGCCTGGAAGCTGGTTTAAAGTTTCCGGTTCAAGTGTCTCAACGGCGAAAAGCGGAATCAGCCCAACCATCGAACGAACTTTCAACTTTAAATTTTGCTTGTCGGGTAGATGCAGAACATCATAATAAAAGCCATCTTCTTCATCCCATAATTCGGCGTTGGTTTGGCCAATGTGGTTCATGGCGTCAGCTATATAAAGAAAATGCTCGAAAAATTTGCTGGCGATATCTTCGTAAGCTGAATTAGACTTGGCTAATTCGAGCGCGATCGCTAGCATATTTAGAGAATACATTCCCATCCAACTTGTACCATCGGACTGATCTATATATCCGCCAGTTGGCAGCTGAGAACTTCTATCGAAAACTCCAATATTATCTAATCCTAAGAATCCACCTTGGAATACATTTTTGCCTGCTACATCTTTACGATTCACCCACCAAGTAAAATTAAGCAATAACTTCTGAAACACCCGTTCCAAAAAATGTCTATCTGCGCGTCCATACATTTTTTGCTCAATGTTATAGACACGCCATGCAGCCCAAGCATAAACTGGCGGGTTAACATCGCTAAAATCCCACTCATACGCCGGAATCTGCCCGTTGGGGTGCATATACCACTCCCTCGTTAATACATCCAGTTGCTTTTTAGCAAAATCTGGATCGACCATTGCTAGAGGGATAGTATGAAAAGCTAAATCCCAAGCAGCAAACCAAGGATATTCCCATTTATCTGGCATCGAGAGAATATCATCATTGTAGAGATGAATCCAATCGTGATTTCTCCCGTTTCTGCGTTCATTCGGTGGCGGTGGAGCAGCGGGATCGCCTTTCAACCACTCTTCTACAACATAATGATAAAATTGCTTGCTCCACAACATTCCTGCCATAGCTTGTCGCTGTATGTTACGCATATCTTCTGATAGCGATAATGGAGCAAGGCGTTGATAAAATTCATCGGCTTCCTGCTTGCGACTTTTAAAAATATTATTAAAATCCAAGCCAAATGGTTGCAATAAATCCGGTAATTCATTCAGGCGTAGTTGAATTGTTTTAGTTTCAACTGCACCAATAGTTAGCAAATAATTGGCTGCAAATTTAGTCCCTTTCTTATTGCGGTTTATAGCATCTTTCCGACCGCCTACAAGATAATCGTTAATACCATCTTTAACATACGCAGAATTATTGCTGACGCCAAATACCCTTGCTTCATTGGTTTCGTTTTCTGTAAACAAAAGTTCCGGGGAACCGTCACAATACAGCCATCTTTTTCCCAATGTTGAATGTTCAGTTTCTATAATGCTAAATTCAGCTTCGGCTTTGCTGGCTTTCAGTAATGGCTTCTCGTTGCTGGGATTCCACGACCAAGTGTTGCGAAACCAAAGAGTAGGTAAAAGATGTAATGTTTTCTCTTCAGTTGCCCGATTAGTGGCAGTAATTTTAATGAGAATATCATCGGGAGAATTTTTTGCATACTCTATAAAAACATCAAAGTAGCAATTGCCATCAAAAACTCCCGTATCAAGCAGTTCAAACTCTGGCTGTTGACGGCTTCTAGATTTATTTTCTTCAACCAGTTGGGAATAAGGAAAAGCTCGGTGGGGATATTTATATAAACATTTCATGTAGGAATGGGTAGGAGTGCTGTCTAAATAGAAGTAGTATTCTTTGACATCTTCCCCATGATTGCCTTCAGTTCCGCTTAACCCAAAAAGTCGTTCTTTCAAAATTGGATCTTCGCCATTCCAGAGGGCGATCGCAAAACACAATCGCTGATGGTTATCAGAAATTCCGGCAATTCCATCTTCACCCCAGCGATAGGCGCGGGAGCGGGCTTGTTCGTGTGTAAAATAATCCCACGCAGATCCGCTGTGGCTGTAATCTTCTCGCACGGTTCCCCACTGCCGTTCGCTCAAATATGGCCCCCAACGCCTCCAATGAGCTTGTTTATTTCGTGCTTCTTCTAGCCTTTTTTCTTCTGGGGTCATGTTTTTATCCTGCTAGGTAGTAGGTAAGCAAGTAAGCAAGTCAAAAGCATTATCCTTGCCAGACACTTAACGTTGAATATACGAAAGATTTCTATTCACACTAATATGATAGTTGGCTAAACACTTTGTTCAGAAAATATGACCATATTTTTAGAAAAAACTCATAATCTACGCACCTAATAAAAAACCGGATTTCTTTTAGATACCCGGTTGCTGTGTGTGTTTTGTTGGATTAATAAGGTGAGCAGGACTCACCCTATGGAAATTATCTACTAAGACGGATTGCTATCTTTGAATGATGACAACCATTCACGGACTTGCTGTGCGGCAATATCCCGACCGCCTAAACCGAAGGCGAGGGCAATGGCAACAGCGATCGCTCCAAATAACAATCCAAACGCTAAATTAACTATGTCGCTGGCAATCCCCATCTGTTGCAGCGCCATTGCTGAAACGAGGGCAATTATTGCAATCCGCGCCGTCTGAGCCAGTATCCGCGATTGCTTCGTACCGCTACTAAGAATCAGGTTAAAGGCTAAGTTCGCCAGGTACAGACCAATGGCAAATACCACCAACCCACCTAAAATCCGACCGGATACCCCAACAATCCCGCTGACAATTGCGCTTAAAGCCGGAATCCTCAGCACGTCAGTTGCGGCGACTGTAGCAATCAACATAATGCCTACCAGAACTACAATACCCGCCAGTTCTGACGGAGTTCGAGTTGGAGTTGCTGTTGACTGAAGGGCGGTAGATTGTGCAGTTGGTAAACCATATTCTTCTGCTGTTGAACTGGTACGAGGTAAACCATATTCTGCTGCTGAACTGGTACGAGGTAAACCAAATTCTTCTGGTGTTGAACTGGTACGAGGTAAACCAAATTCTTCTCCTACTGAACTGGTACGAGGTGGGGGATCTGTAAAATCCTCTAGGTTCGCTTCATTAGCAGGAGGGGGAGGGGATACAGCCTGATTGCGGCTATAGGGTCGCGATTGCAATCCCATCCAGTAGAAAATGTTGTTGAAACCAACGCTCGTTAAGATGTTGGTTACTAGGTCTGAGACAAATTGACCCAAGAAGTAAGCGAGAGCCAGAATCAACGCCGCCGTAAAAATTTGCGGTATAGCATTGAGAATCTGGGTCAGCATCGAGACAGCGGGGGCAGAGATGGCGTCAATTTTGAGAGCTTGAAGCGCCGCGATCGCTGTCGGAATCAAAATTAACACGTAGACCGCTGTCCCCAGCAGCCAGGATAGCGTCTGTCCGCCCCTTGCAGGTGATATGCCGAATCTGGCACCAAGCCCATCGGTCCCCGTTGCTGCTAGCAGATTTGTTACAATCCGCCGCACCACTTGGGCAATAAACCAACCCGTAGCACCAATCAGCACCGCCCCGAAAATATTCGGCAGAACCGAGAGTATCTGATTGAGCAACTGCTGCACTGGTTGCAGCGTTCCCTGCAACTCCAGGGTACTCAATATCGACGGTAGGAACAGTAAGAAAATGAACCAGTAGAGCGCATTTCCGAGGGTGTCGCTGAGCGTAAACTGGTTTGTTGCAGGCGCTCCGTTTACTTGTTGACCCAAACGCTCATCCAAGCGAAACGTCCGCAACCCCCGCGTCAGCAGCAGCTTTGACAGGGTTGCTAGCACCCAAGCTATCCCTAACAAAATCCCTGCACTCACTAGGCGAGGCACGAACCTTGTTATTTGCTCTAATAAACTATTGAGGGGGCCGGAAACCGCTGTTAGCTGTATCGCTTGTAAAAATGCGACGATAGCAAACAGCATGATCAGCCAAAAAATGGCACCCGAAATCCATTTTTCTACCGCTGGTGCTTCAGAGCCTTGGCGTCCGGTAATCCAGGCTGCTATTCGATTATCGATGTTCGTGCGGTTCAGCAGGTTTTCTGTCAGACCTTGGACACCTTTAGCGACCAAGAAGCCGATTATTAGGGCACAAATCCCATATATGAGATTTAGCAGCGAAGTGCCAAAATACGAACCAAGTTGCGTGCCAAGTTGTGCCTTAATTGTGTCTAACGCCGGGAAGCCCGTTGTATTCTGGGCCAAGAGTGCTGGCGATGACCCGGATAATCCAGCATCAATTGTTTGTGCAATTCCTTGCCAAGTTCCATTCATGGCTTTGCTATGTTAACCTCAGATTCTATGGGTAAATATACTGACATTTATTGCCAGTACAGGAAATTCTTGATTTTCTGCCTAAAGCTTATTTAGCAAATCACCCACTTAGACACGATGAGATAGATATAGACCAACATTAGGAGTTTTGCATCTATCTTTATAGTGAATTAAGGCTTAAAAATCGGATATTTGCACAATTTTAAGGGTATGCCTCAACGAGGCTGTTTGTCCCCAGCAGTATAGTAATGCAGTTGTTGTTAAAGATGCCACGTTCTCGCGTATTTGAGCAATCAGTCCAAATTAATGCTAGTGCTACTGTCGTTGAACGCTGTATTACAGATAACGCCCTGATGCACCGCTGGTTAAATCCTGTGCTGCGTTGCGAACCAATAGGTGAGTGGCGCACAGATGTAGGGAGCGAAAGCCGCTTTGTTATTCAAATTCCCTTATTGCAGCCGACTCTCAAAAGTGTAGTTATTGAAAGGGAGCCGGGGTTGGTTGTTTGGGGGTTTGAAGGATTTTTCAAAGGGCGCGATCGCTGGGAGTGTCTGCCAGCCGACATCGGCACGCGCCTACTCAATCGCTTTGAGTTCGAGATCCCTAACCCTGTTGTTAACTGGGGATTCAACCTATTTGCCGTCGCCTGGACTCAAAAAGATATGAAAGCCCAACTCCGACGCCTCAAACGTGTGGCAGAGGAAATCAACCAAGGCTTTCGATAAATACAAGGGAGAATGAGAGTTTTAAGTTATGAGTTATCAATTCAAAACTCATAACTCTATTCCCTAAATATCCATATCCAAGTGGCTGAGCAACTGGCGAATTACAGTAGCATCTTCAGCAGTGGGAACTTTAGCTAAATAAGCCTCTAAGTCCTTACAGGCTTCAGTCCACCGTCCCAGTTGGTAGTAAAGAAGACCGCGATCGCGTAATTCCACTGCTGCTTCTGGAATCAGTAGCAAAATCCGTTCAACACACGCCAAGGCTTTTTGTAACTGCTGCCCGTTCATATAAATCATTTTCAGATTCGTCAGCATCCGCGCCAAAAAGCGCTTCGGACGCACGGGTTCTACAAACGTCGGCGGGATCGCCTTTATAGGTTGTTGATATATCTGAATTAGCCGATCGAGACAATCTTGCTCAAATAAAATTTCGCCGCGATTGAAAGCATCAACATAAATCCCCACTTGCTCAAATTCCGGGCGAATCAGGAAATGTCCTGGCATTCCTATGCCAACCATAGGGAAATCAAGCCTTCGGGCAATCTCTAGGTACAGAAGGGACAAAGCGATGGGGATGCCAGTGCGCCGATCGATGACATCATTTAAAAAGCTGTTGCGCGGATCGTAGTAATCGCTAGTGTTTCCAGTAAATCCCAGATCGTCGTATAGGTATTTGTTGATAGTCTGAATAATACGCAAGGGATACCGTTGCTCTGGCAAACGCTCTGCCACCTCAGCCGCCATAGTATCCAGGGCGTTGAGATACTCATCTGGATCGAGGTTGGGATATTCTTCCTGAGCAATATATAGTGCTGCCTTAGCCAGATCGATCTTGTCGTCAGATCTGTGTATCTCTTGGTATAAGTATTGACGCCCTAGAGGAAAGTCCATGTTGAGGAATTATCTGGCCTACTCTTCCCTATGCTAGCTTTATTCTGGCTAACATAGCTGAATATTTTCTTACCGTAACAAAGTCGAGAAGGCAAAGTGAAGGAGAAGGTATTTATTTTTTATATGCGTTCGGTAATTTGTTATAAAAAAGTGCGCGATCGCTTCTAAATTATCACCATAATTATTCGTTACTCAAGGTTGGTGTTTGTTAAATTGCGTGCCCTTGGAGTAATTTTCCTAATGAGGGTTTTGCTTGTGCGATTGCTAGTAATCTTGCGAATAAAACAACGGTATATTTTTAATTACTAAAAGGTAGCTTAAAGTAGAATATCCAGTACCGCAGTAGCATTTTTTAACCCTATAATTGAAATTAAAAACGTCCTGGCGATCATAATTTTATGAAATGCATTTTTAGTAATCGCCTCCAGAGCCATATCGCCAAGCATCAAACAAGCGATCGCAGTAATATTTTTGTAATGGGGGCAATGATTTTACTATAGGCTTGCTCAACTCCGCGGCTCGATATAAAGCGCTGTAGCCGCCCAAATTTATGTAATGCATCATCCAATCTACTAGGGTTGGTATTCCTACCTGTGGTATCACTGGCAATACTAATCCCGGCTTAGTAACTGCCGTCTTTAGCAGCGTTTGCGACAAACCGCCAAACTGCACCACATCTTGTAAAAACGGGCGGAGAACGTTGTCTCCCAGTTTTTCCATTCCTTCAAATACCCCACCTAGTAACTGGTTAATTTGATTAGGATCAATTTTCTGCTCAACACCCACGCTCATTGCCCGTTGAAACAGCCACGTCACGGCAATGTTTGGCTGATAAGGTTGTAGCAGCGCTAAAGCATTTTGCGAAAGGGCATCGTTTTCTAATGCTTCTTGAATTCCTTGTGTTAAACGCTTCAAGTGTCTTACCATAGCGCCAAATCCCCCAAAACTTACAGGAGATTGATTGCCGCTACTATCTCCTACTGGCAAAATACGATTAACTGGTATCCTGACTGGACTTTGCCGATAGGAAGGAAACAAGCCAAATAGCGCTCGTTGAAATTCCAGTTGATTAATATCAACTCCCTGATATTCTGGCAACAGGCGCAGATATTCCTCAAACAAAAATTCTAGACTGGGGCGGTTGGGATCTGCATCCATGTAAGTAAACAAGTAGGTTGTTCTGCCATCTCTTGCTGGAAAAGCCTCCCAAAAATATTGGCATTGATTTTGAATTGGGGTGAAAGAAACCAGCAAATCGCCAGCCTCGTTTTGGGGAAATCCTTTAGCACAACTGCCAACTACTAAGCACACTCCAGAAGGTTTTTCCCCCTGTCGCGCTTGTTGGCTAATGGGTGAAAAATGCCCCATCGCGTCTATCAACAACCGCGCCTTAAGGGATTTTAGATTTGAGATTTTGGATTTTGGATTATTAAGCTGCTCGTCAGTTTCAAGAATCTCTGAATTGTTAGGCAATCCAACATTGACTTGGACTCCATCTGGGTGAACAACGGCGCTTTCAAAGCTGGTATTTTCAAATAACTTGCCACCAGCGGCGAGGAATTTTGATTTTAAGGTATCGAGGAGAAATACTGGATCGACACCGATGTTTAGAATGTCTCGCACCCAGACTTCGGCTCCATTGAGAAAACTAACGCGAGCTGGGTTATATTGAGTTGCGATCGCTGTCTCTAGTTCTGATTCAGAAAGCAGTCCCAGTTCTAAGAATACCTCTAGTTCTTTCCGAGAGATATTCCATTCTTGATCTCTGCCTCGCAAAATCCCTCGCTCTATCAAGGCAACCTTAAAGCCAAGTTTAGCTAAGGCAGCGCCAATAAAAATTCCCAGCGTACCTCCGCAAATTACGATATCCCAGTCTATAGTTCCTAAAACTTCTGAGGATTCTTTGAATACTGTCGGCAGCGGTAAAGTGCCTTCTCGCAATGCTTTCCAGAAGTTATCAGCTTTACGGAGTCCTCCAAGCGTATCTCCGGGTAAACGCGAGAGAATTTGTTCGGTTAAATTCATGAAAGTTTATGTATGCGATCGCATCTATAGTTATACACTTGCGCTCCTATATCTGCTCATCGTGATATTTTTAAATAAGATAAGGCATCAAGTAATATAATTTACCATATTTTTCAACCCAAATATATCTTGTACAATCAAATACTCTAGCAAGCAAAAATAATAATGACGAAAAATCTACCAAAACAAAGCTTGCTGTAATTATTTGATATTTTATACTTTTAAAATGGGTAAAATAATGTGAAACGTTGTTCCTTCCGAACTGGAATGGAAAGATATTTGTCCGCCATGCGCGTCGATAATTGATTTAGCGATCGCCGTCCCCAATCCCGAACCGCCCTGCTTTCCATGCGTCACAAAAGGTTCAAATAAGCGATCGCGTATTTCTTCGGGTATACCTGGCCCGTTATCACAAATCTTGATTTCTGCTGTTTTCCTGTTCTCCCAAACGGCGATATTTATCCTGCCACCACGATTTTTTAAAGCCTCCACAGCGTTACCGACTAAATTTTGGAAAACACGCATCAGCTTGTTTTCATCTCCATTCACTATTACGTCTGCTGCCTCAAAGGCAAACTCTAAATGATAAGTTTTAAAATATACACTATTCAGCTTCTCAAAACGCTGTAATAATAAAGATAAATTAACAGGGTGTTTTTGCAACGTAGAGCTGCCCCGCCCAAATTCTAATAATTCCTCGGTCATCACCAACATCCGCTGAACCTGCGCTTGAATCAAATCGCACCATTCGGTTGTCTCTTCATCAGGATGCAGTTCTTTAACCATTGCACTTGCTAAATGGATGCCAGTGACAGGACTTTTAAAATCATGAATGATAGTGTTAACCATCTCTCCAACTAAGGCCATTTTTTCTTTGTGAACCATTTGGTTTACATATTGCGCCGTTGTCGAGCGCATATGTTCAATAACGTAACCAAACAGCTTTAGTACCGCGCTACCTCTCGTGTTATTCAAAATTTCCATTAAGAGGTCGCGCGGAATTTTGGCTAATGTTGCCTCTTTGCAGACAATGGCCTGTGCGCTGCGGGGCTGACCATCCAAAATCCCGAACTCCCCAAAAAAGTCGTTAGGTTTAGCTAAGGCTATAGTTTGATATTTTTCAAAACTGGTGCGCTTTCTAAACTCCACTTGACCCTCTAAAACTAGGTATAAATAATCTGGGATTTCGCCTTCTTCAAAAATTACTGTTTTATTGGGATAGTGTTCTAGAACAGCGAGACGACATAGTTCTAGAGCTTGCTCTGGTTCAAAAGAGGATATAAACCTGTGGGATTGCAGCTCCATAGGAGATTACCGGGAATTTTTACTGGGGTAAGATGCTTGATTTTATCGCAACTAGCATAGGTGGGGGGTAACACCCCTCTTGTTCTTTATAATTTTGTATGAATTGTGGTCTTGTATATGACGTTCTAGGGAAGGGCATCGCTATAGTGTTGTACCTTTGCCCACCGCTAATACTGCATTCTGGCCCCCAAATCCGAAGCTAAAACACAGCACATTCTGAATCTCAGCCGGACGCGCCGCAGTCACTAAATCCAACTCAAACTCTGGTTCTTTCAACCCCACACAAGGCGGTAAAGTTTGATGCTCCAAAGCCATCAGGCAGAAAGCTACTCCCAAGGCTCCAGATGCGCCTAGTGTATGACCCGTCGCTCCCTTAGTTGAACTGATGGGCACCCCTTGAGGAAACATCTGCTCAATCAGCTGTGCCTCAGTTCGGTCATTCAGGTTGGTAGCAGTTCCGTGAGCGTGGATATAATTTATTTCCTTTAGTGAAAGGCTGCTGCGTTTGAGACAGGAACTTACAGCCGCGATCGCGCTTTTAGCCCCGGGTTCCGGGGTGTTAGGGTGATAGGCGTCTGCTGTCAAGCCAGCACCCAGCACTTGACCGTAAACCCGTGCTGACCGCCGCAGAGCTAATTCAGCTGATTCCAGGACAAACACAGCTCCCCCCTCGCCCAGTACCAATCCTTCGCGGTGTCTGTCAAAAGGATAAGCGCCAGTTTGAGCTAAAGCGCCCATCTGGTTAAAGCCAGCCAGGGTTAGTGGTGTAATTGGTGCTTCGATTGCTCCAGCGATCGCCCTGTCGCATTGCCCAGTCTTGATTAGCTCATACCCTTGCGCGATCGCCCATATTCCAGTCGCACAGGCAGCCATTGGTGCTAATACCGTCCCAGTTGACCCGATTTGACGAGCAGCAGCGATCGCCCCCATATGTGGTAGGGTATCCAACCAAAATAGATCCCCCTGTGCCCCTTCCTTACTAAAGGCGGGCTGAGGGGGATAGTCTTGATATAATCGTCGGGCTAACTTCTCCCATGACGCCTGACAGCTGCGACTCGAACCAATTACCACCCCACAGTCGGGCAATGGTGGAACTAACCCAGCATCTTGTAGTGCAGCGGATACAACTAACTGAGTTAGCGATTTAAACTCAGCTGGTGCATTTCCAATCAAGGCTAGAGGTCGTGGTGCTATTTCTGCAAAAGGTTGATGCAGCCCTATGGCAGATTTACTAGATACCAGCCGTCGCCAGCTAGCTTCCAAACTCTTGCCCAAGGCTGAAACCAGACCAATGCCTGTAACAACAACATCCATTAGGGATTGGTATTCCTACCAACAATCCGTTGATATTTGACCAATGAATTTTACTTCCCTTTTTTGAGGTTGCCGATCCCCTGCGTTACCTTGATAGATTCAATGCGATCGCCCTGCTGAATCTTGTCCACCACATCCATCCCCTGAGTGACATAGCCAAAAACAGCATAGTCACCATCTAGAGACGAAAGATCGACTAAAGCAATGTAAAACTGCGACGAAGCCGAGTCTGGCAAAGACGAACGAGCCATAGCAACAGCACCGCGAGTATGGTTCAATTCGGGGACGCCAGAGATGCCTGCACTCTTGAATGTCTTGCTGTAAACAGGGGTTTGTGCTTTTTTAGGCTTGATTTCGAGGGGAATGTAACGCGGTTGATTTGTAGTTGGGTCAATAAAACTCCCCGTTCCCAACAGGTCTACAGGAAAGTTCGGGTCTTTACCTTGCGGGTCGCCACCCTGAACCACAAATTGGGGAACTACGCGGTGAAATACTAGCCCGTTATAAAAGCCTCGTTGGACTAAATCGATAAAATTGCCTGCTGTGACTGGGGCATTCGTTCCATCGACTTGAATCGTAATTGGCGATCCCTTGACTGTTATGACCACTGTAGCTTTACCTTCAAGCCTAGGTAAATCGCTAACTGAGGGACTTTTAACCGGGCTAGGAGGGACAGACGGAGTTTCTGTCGCTGCGGGCTTGTTAGAGTCCAAAGAAGCAGCCTGCTGGGTGTTGCAGCCTCCCAGCACCAAACCGCTAATGACTATGAGTAACAATAAACACCGCTGGATTACTATCTGCATTTTGAATTTACCTATTCGTATCCATAGCTACTGAATTTTCTCATGCAGATTGGTTCCAGCTCAAGTTATTGATTCATAGACCTTCAATCGGCACTTCCAAGAATCGCGCTAGTACCGCTGCTTGATTTTCTAGATCTGTTATGGCTATTGGTTGTCCAACGCGAGTTAGGGGGATATTCCGCCGTCCTTTAACACGCAGATATAGGGCACGGCGCGGATTGATTCCCTCTTTAACATCGACTCGAATTGCTTGGACGTCTTCTTTCTTGCAGGTTAATTCTATCTGGCGGTTTTTACCCCAAAATCCCAATCGGAAGATTTTTATCAATCCTGTTTCGCGATTAAACTCGTTGTAACCGCCTCCCACATTCAAAAGGATCACCAGCCACAGGTATAGTGCCAGTAGTATTCCGGCAACCCCATAAAATGTCATTGCAATTCCTTGAGGAATAAAGAGTAGCTGCGTAGGGTCGGCAAAGGGCAGGAGGTTGACCTTGAGGTAACTGGAAATACCTGCCAAAAGAAAGCCTGTAGCTCCGATAGAGACGATAATGGCGAAAAAGTAGCTACTGAAGCGGCGAGAGCCTAAAATTTCTTGACGGAGTACGGTGTTATCTGTGGATATTGCTGTGGATGTTGTCGGTGCAGCCATGAATTAAAGCTTAAATTAGTCTAAAGTTATTTAGGAAAGATTTCCAGAAAGGTAGGGTTTGTACGTTGGTAGCGATCGCGTAAGCACAAATACTACAAACGCACTAGCTCCGATCTAGATTATCTAGCTTTTCAAGTATCTATGGTATTGGGTTATTTATCTGATTTCCCAGGAATTTATGAGAGGGGAAGTGTCAAATTGTAAAATTTCTGATATTTTTTTATCATGTAAGTCAACTGAACGTGCAGACAGGTAGTGCCAAAAGTAGCCTGCAACCTGAAAAGGGGGCACAGGTGTCTAGAGTTGGCCTATGAGAGAATAAAGTTAGTTTGTCAATTGACATAATTAGCAAACTTCTCCAAGAATCGGTGGTTTATGCGCCGATGGTGTCAAAGGGAAATGTAAATTCCTCAAGTTCAGACGATTTACCGCAATAGTAAGAGGATTTGAAATGACCATTGCAGTTGGACGCGCAAGTGCGTCACGCGGTATATTTGACACCGTAGACGACTGGCTAAAGCGCGATCGCTTCGTATTCGTAGGCTGGTCGGGTATATTACTATTCCCCTGCGC